>DATJDF010000356.1:0-8894 GCA_035497555.1 Arachidicoccus sp.
GTGATTACAAATACAAATTTAAAGCAGACAAGCAGTGGTCAGGCAAAACGATAAATATTGTCTTTGAAGGTGTCATGACAGATGCCGATGTAAAAATCAACGGAAAATCCGCAGGCAAGGTTCACCAGGGTGCATTTTACCAATTCAAATATGATATTAGTTCCTTACTGAAACCGGGTACTGATAATTTGCTTGAAGTAAAAGTCAGCAAAAGGTCAGAAAATCAATCCATCAATATAGCAGAAAGAGGGGGTGATTTTTGGGTATTTGGTGGCATATTCCGCCCGGTCTATCTGGAAATACTACCTGAAAGCCATATAGAGCGTATGGCACTCGACGCCGAGGCAGATGGAAATTTTGATATGCAGGTCTTTATCAAAAATATTAATAAAAATTATAAACTAAAGGCCGATTTTACAAAGGCTGGAAGTGCTCAAATACTGAAATCCATCACGGTTCCTGTTTCTGCAATGGATTCAATGACCAATGTTCATCATCGTTTTAACCGAATTGCTCTTTGGAGTCCGGAATTTCCAAACCTTTACAGGGTGAGGCTGTCTCTCAAAAACGAGCAGGGTGAAGTCATTCATACGGTTAATCAAAAATTTGGTTTCAGAACTGCAGAATTAAGACCCCACGACGGCTTTTACCTGAATGGAAAGAAAGTGAAATTCAAAGGAGTTGATCACCACAGTTTTTGGCCAGAGAGTGGCAGAACAACAAGCAAGGCGCTAAGTATAAGTGATGTGTTGTTAATAAAAGATATGAATATGAATGCCATAAGAATGTCACATTATCCACCCGACAGTTATCTTTTAGATGTATGTGACTCATTAGGGCTCATGGTGCTGGATGAATTAACCGGCTGGCAACATTATTATGATGATAGCACGGGGCATCGACTGGTAAAGGAAATGGTGCTTCGTGATGTTAATCACCCAAGTATTGTAATCTGGGATAATGGTAATGAAGGTGGATTCAACCGGAATCTTGATAAAGATTTTGGCATCTATGATCCCCAGAAGCGTCTCGTTATCCATCCATGGGAAAGATTTAATGGCACAAATACGAAGCATTACCCAGATTACAATTATTTGGTCAATGCTGACCTATATGGCACCGATGTATTCTTCCCTACTGAATCTCTTCACGGATTATATGACGGCGGACACGGCGCCGGGCTGGATGATTACTGGAACCTGATGATGAACGCGCCACGTAGCGCAGGTGCCTTTCTCTGGGTTTTTGCAGATGAAGGCGTCGTCAGAAAAGACAAAAATGACAGCATCGATACACATGGCAATCGAGCACCTGACGGCATTGTCGGCCCACACAGAGAAAAAGAAGGGAGCTATTACACGATTAAAGAAATCTGGTCTCCTATATATATCGCACAACGTCAGATCACCAGTCAGTTTGATGGCCAGCTAACCGTTGAGAATCGGTACATGTTTACTAATCTTAATCAGTGCAGCTTTAGTTGGAAACTCATTAGTTTTGACCATGCAAAAACAGTTACGAATGGAGCGGGCAAGGCATCAGTAGAATCAGTTGCGCCTGGGAAAAATGGTCTAATCAATCTATCCTTACCTGCATCCTGGAAATCCAGTGATGCACTGTATCTGACCGCTATGGATCCGGATCACAAAGAAATATTTACTTGGAGTTGGCCTATTAAATCTCCTTCAAAGATTGCACAAAAGGATATAAGAAAGAATAATAGCGTTTCTAAAGTAGAAGTGAAAGAAGCAAATGATATAGTCACTGTCGTTAATGGTAGTGTCAAGTTATTTTTTAGTAAAACAAGTGGTTATCTCGAAAAAGTAATAAGAAACGATTCTACCTTATCGCTATCTGGAGGTCCTGCACTAGCCGGTTTTGATCAAAAGCTGGAACATTTCGAATATGCAAAACAGGATGCGGGCTATATCATCCAAGCCGATTATAAGGGGCAGGATAACTGGTTAAAGGTAAAATGGGTTATTGAGCCGGGAATGCCCGCTCAATTATCCTATGCGTACCATCAAAGGAGCGAAGCTGACTATATGGGCATCACCTTCAATTATCCGGAAAACAATATAAAAGGTATGCGGTGGCTAGGAAGAGGCCCTTATCATGTCTGGAAAAACAGGCTGAAAGGATTGAAATTTGGCATCTGGGAGAAACCCTATAATAATACAACCACCGGAGAGTCCTGGTCCTACCCTGAATTTAAGGGCAATCACGAGAATGTCTACTGGGTGACTGTACAATCCAGGGAAATGCCGTTTACGGTCTATACTGAAAGCAGTAACCTGTTTTTCCAGATGCTTAAAACACCTAACCCAAAAGGTGCGGGTAATAATAATACAACAGTAAACTATCCCGATGGCAACATAGGCTTTATGAATGCCATACAGGCGATTGGTACTAAGTTTAAAAAAGCGGAATCTATGGGCCCCCAAAGTCAGAAAAATGTATTATTGAATGGTCCTAATAGTGGCGTTTTATGGTTTGATTTTAGGTAGGGATATTTATTTAAGCCATTAGAGCCCCCTGCCATAGACACTCATAGATAATTAGAGAAAATAAATTGAGCCATTAAATGACAAAAGGAGTCATAGAAATTCTACCCGGTATTATCTCAATAGCAATAATTGCCTGGTCAGTTTATTATATTTTAGGGGATTTTCCCGAAATTATTCAGTCATTTCAATAATAATTTTATTTTGTCAATTCTAATTACTGGCAACTTAGGTACAAAAAAATTCGCTCTGACACACCAAAATGTGCCATTATAGCAGGAGAATTGGGTTGTTTAGCTTGCAGGGGGCATTTTAAAATGCTGCAAATGTATATCAGGCATTCCTGGGCTTCAGGATATAAAAAGCCCCGGCCTATAAGAACATAATACTTATTGGTCTTTGATGATGCCTGAAAATAAAGCAGGGTAATCTGTTTCAATGATATCCGGCCGTTTTATTAACTCAGCACTGTATGCTCTAAGTCTGTCAAAATCAGTTTTAAGTTTATCAAAACTTGGCGGGAAGGAGAAAAAGCACATCACGCCCTTTCTTCTGAGAAAACGACGCAGTTCCGTAATATCAGAAGTCACCGAATCTCCTACGTAAGCTATAATTCGGTTATAAGGAATCTTGGTGCGCTTAAAATCATCCAGGTCTTTATCACTTTTAATTGCTACACAGAGTAGCACATTATCGAGATGGTCGTAATAATAACGTGCTTCTTTCATCGACCGCACGCTTAAGATGATATTAGGATAGTCACCGCCCCTGAACAGATCTACATACATTGACCATGGAATATTTTTATTATCCAGGTTAAAGACCGTTTTGTCCTTTCCCCAATCCAGTGCTTCCTTCAGCGTAGGAATCCGGTAATTAGTTAAATGACCCTCACGATCTTTTAATCGCGCTTTATTTAATTGCGCATATGTATAATCCTCGAGGTTTCCCTTCATATTCGTGGTACGGTCCAGGCTTGCATCATGCAACAAAACAATGACACTGTCTTTTGTAAATCTTGGGTCAATCTCGAAAAAAGAAGGCATCAGCGTAAGCGTTCGTTCCATAGCTTCAATACTATTCTCTGGAAATCCTGGCAGTAGTCCACCCCGGTGACCAGAAATAATCACAGGCTTATCATCCTCATAATGAAAATACTGTTGCAATTCAGACATTGTCTTAACCTGTATTTTATGCAACCTCTCCTGGGCATGTGCACTACAAAATATTACAACAAAGAGACTAAGGCCTAAAGATTTTTTAAAATGCTTAGAAATCATAATACAATTGTTTTTAAATTCTCTAAATCAAAAAGTGTATAACCGGGGCAGGCGCCCTGTCTGGTAGCAACAAAAGCGCTAAGCGTGACGGCCATCTGCATACTTCTAGCTACAGAATTCCCCTGAAGTCTCGCCGCCACAAAACCTGCAAGAAATGAATCGCCACTCCCGACCGTGTCCTGCACAATTACCGAAACTCCTTCTATGTCTGTCTGATTTTCTGGTGTAATATGTGTAGCACCCTTCGCTCCTTTTGTCAGGAGAATCTCCTTCAAATTAGGAAAATGGGAAAACAATAACGTAGTGCCTGTCGCAATAGCCCGTCCATCTCCTTTTATAAGTTGACAAACGAATTCCAATTCTTCGCTATTGAGTTTCAATGTATGTGCAGCCTGTATCAATGGCAACAGAACCTGTCCTTCAACATAAGGAGGTCTGAGATTCAAGTCTAAAATTGGCCACTTTGCACTTCGTAAATACAAAAGTAATGTTTCTCTGGACCTTTCAGCTCTCGCTGCTAAGGTTCCATATATAAAAGCGTCCGAGTCCTGTATTTGCTTTTCGACATCTTTACGATAACCTATGTAATCCCATGCAACCTGTTCCTTGATATCATACCGGACTTCATTGCCCGGCAACAGCTCAACTGAAACAATGGACGTGGGGTGCTTATCAGTCCTTTCACAAAAGGCTCCAAAAAAACCCCACTGTTCAATTTTATCCAAAATCCCTTCACCCAACGCGTCATTTCCAACCTGACTTATAATAGAGGCATCGACATTTGCCTTCGAAAGATGATAACAGACATTCAACGGAGCTCCTCCAATTGTCCTAACCGTCCCAAAATTATCCCATAGCACTTCCCCAAAACATATTACTTTCTTATTCACACGCATTAATTTTCATTTACTATTTGTTCAACTAGCGATTTTATCGACGAGCTATTTATTACTTCCATATAGGCCTCATACAGGCTCCTGAAGTTGCCATTTTTTGCCAAAACACACAATAGCGAAAACCAATCTATAAACCTGGTTTGCGCCTGTTCTTCGTTTTGGAAAATAGAAAGTAGCTGCTCTTTTTGCAGATCAACTACATCCTGCATCTTATTTTTATTAAATTCTGCATTTAAATAGTAAAACCATGCACACAATACCAGAGTCCCAATCTTAATCTGGCCTGAATCGCCCGACAATTGGTTTTCCATTACTGGTAAAATAAATTTAGGTATCTTATCTGTTGATCCTGATATGATCCTATCTACAGGATCATTTATAACAGGATTACTGAACCTGGATTTTAAATTCTTTAGGTAAACCTCATAATCTATCCCTTCAATTGGATCCAAAGTAGCTATCACCTCATTCCTAGCATATCTATCATAAAGTATATCAATATGCTTGTCTTTCACGGCTGTATGGATACGATCATACCCTAAGCAATAGCCTAACAGACCAACCAGTGAATGCCCTCCATTTAATAAGCGCAATTTCATCTTTTCATAAGGCTCAACATCTTCCACGATGGTTGCGCCCATTTCTTCAAGCGGAATGCCGGTTAATTGAGGATGATACTGAACCACCCATTGAAAATAATCTTCGCAAATCACCAGACAATTATCCTGCACTTCATTTAATTCGGCAAATATGTCTTTTTGATCTGCGGTCGCTGCAGGTGTTATGCGATCAACCATACTTTTAATGAAAGCCACATTTTCAACTACCCAGGGGATCAAATTTGGATCATACTTCTTCAAAAATTCCAGCAATGCGAATTTCAGTACATCTCCATTCTTTTGAATATTATCACAGGATAGTAAAACAATTTTCGCGCCATTCTCTTCCTTTCGTTTTCTCAGACCATCAGCCAGAAAGCGAAATATAGTTTTGGGTTGGCCTTCTCTTTTCAAATCCTTTTGGATGGCTGCATTATCCCATAAAAAAGTATTACCAGCAAAGTCTACATTATAACCACCTTCCGTAATGGTCAGGGTGATAATTTTTGTATCAGATGATACGATATGTGTAATAATCGACTGATGATCCTCCTTGGCATGCAGAATTTGCTTAATCGATGCGACAAGCTGGGTATTTTTCTTACCTTCAGGGGAACTGGTCTGCACAAAGTAAAGGCAATCCTGGCGTCTAAACTGCTCAATAAAACCAATATCCTGTGGCATAATACATACGCCAGTTATGGCCCAGTTATCCTGTGAAGTTAATTTATTATTCAGCGCATTCTGTAAGGCCCATGCCTGGTGCGCCCTATGAAAGGATCCAACCCCGAAATGCAAAATTACCTTCATTGAATCCCCACCTTCCTTAACTTCAGGTCGTGCTGCTTTAAATGCACCTGTATGGTACTTATTGAGTATTCTCATTTAAAAATTAATTGTTCTTTTGAAATAAAACGGCCACGATAATAATCATGCCCTTGATAATCTGTTGTAAATAGGAAGTAATATCCAGTAAGTTCATCACATTGCCAATCATGCTTAGGATAAACACGCCTAAAAGAGTATTGAGGACTGAGCCCCTCCCACCAAAAAGGGATGCACCGCCAATGACGACTGCAGCAATAGCATCCAACTCAAGACCGATACCAATATTAGGTGTGCCAACGCCTGTTCTGCCAACGATGAGTAAAGCACCCAGCGCTGTCAGTATAGAGCAAATAACATACACCATAAATTTGGTCCGTTTGACCGCAATTCCTGATAACCTTACCGCCTCTTCGTTAGACCCTATTGCCAGAATAATCCTGCCTAATACATTATACTTTAGTAAAACAAACAATATGACAAAAACAATGAGAAGCAAAAATGCAGCATAAGGAATGCCTAAAAAATCACCGGCGCCCAAAACCAGAATGTCAGAGGAATGCGAACCAACACTCACTGGTGCCCCCTTAGACAGTAAATACCCCACTCCTCTCACCATAGTCATCATTGCCAGCGTTGCAATAAAGGAAGCCATCTTTTTAAAAGCAATTAAATAGCCCGACAAAGCACCCACCAAAGCACCTAATGCAATAGATAAAATTACTGCTACCGGGAAGTAGACTTCATAACTTAGTAATGAAAAGGCAACCCCGATCATCGCCACAACAGAACCTACTGACAGATCGATTCCTCCAATTAATATAACGAGGAGCATACCCATGCTGATCAAGCCAATTGGAGCTGACTGGCGTATCAGGTTCGAGATATTATTGACGGTAAAAAAATTATCCGTTACCACCCCGGATAATAGCAACATTAGTATAAAAATAAACAATGTGTCATTTTGATAAAACACCTTTTTAATCCGTATTAAGTTCATGCTTAATTAATTATAATATATTAAATTTCTTTTTCTTCAATAGCCAGTCTCAAAAGTTGTTCTTCTGAAAAATCATCCTTGCCAACTTCACCCCGGATAGATCCGTTTTTCATAACAACAATCCTATCAGCAATCGTGATCAGTTCTTCCAGATCGGATGAAACAATAATTAAGACCTTGCCACTATCCGCCAACTCAAAAAGGATATCATAAATCTGGGACCTGGCACCTACATCCACACCACGGGTGGGTTCATCGATCAGAAAGATGTCTGCACCGCTGTTCATCCATTTGGCCAAAATCACCTTTTGCTGATTGCCTCCACTCAGAGAGCCCAGTGGCGCATCGATAGAAGCACATTTAACTTTAAGGCGATCAGTCAAACCAGTAACCCTGCTCGTTTCTTTGGCTTTATGGATAAATCCAAGACGGTTTGCCACTTCATCAAACCTGGCAATAGATATATTATTGCGGAGACTTTGTGTTAAAAAGCCACCCTGCTTTTTCCGGTCTTCCGGCACCATGGCGATCCCCCATTCAACACTTTTTTTAGGCGTAGTGGAATTGAAACTTCTATGGTTAAAATAAAGCTGCTTTTTGGGCATGGTGTCGGCTCCGAATATGGCCCGTAACAGTTCCGTTCTGCCAGATCCTACCAACCCAGCTATACCCAAAATTTCTCCAGTGCGGACTTCAAATGCAATTTCAGTAAAACTTGGAGAGAGCCCGATACCAGAGACCCGAAAAACTTTTGCCTCACTTGAAAGCGCTGGCGTCGTTCTTTTAGGTCTGTTTAAGACTTTCCCCAGCATCATGGCAATCAATTTATCGCCGGTTAAACCTTCATTTTTGACCGTTGATACCGCTTTTCCGTCCCTGAGTACAGTGACACTGTCAGAAATTTCGAGGATCTCCTGCAGATGATGTGAAATATAAATGATGGCGACTCCTCTTTCTTTAAGTTTCTCCAATGTTTGATAGAGAATACGCACTTCACGAGGCCCGAGTACATCCGAAGGTTCATCTAGTATTAATAATTTAAGCTCACTGACAAGCGCCTTTGCGATCTCCACGATTTGTTGTTCAGCAACACTTAAAGAAGCAACTTTTCTTTTAACATCCAGGGAGAATCCAAGGCTCTTTACGACGCCATCAGCCTTTTTGTATAATTCATTCCAATTAATCCAGAAGGTCTCTCCTAACTGGTTTAAATAGATATTCTCTGCTACAGTAAGTTCAGGAACCAGCGAGAATTCCTGGTAAATAATACTTATTCCTTCATTTTTAGCCTTCTTAGGGCTACTTAAATCTCGTTCTATTCCATCTATATAGATGGCCCCGCTATCTTTCTGAACTGCGCCAGAGAGGATTTTCATCAAAGTCGACTTTCCAGCGCCATTTTCGCCTAAAAGTGCATGTATTTTACCTGGCTCAGCAGTCATAGATACATCCTTTAGTGCATGAACTCCACCGTACGATTTGGAAATATTTCTAAGTTCAAACATGACTTCTATGAATTTTTAAAATAGAGCATTGGGGTTATAAAACTGCGCAACATTACTTTTGTCAATTAGCACCGATTTTGTAAAATTGACTTGCTTTATACCCTCTTCACCATTCAGATATCGGGCAATAATCGTCACCATATTCGATCCCAATATATCAGGGCTATTTTGGGCCGTAACACTATAGGCCCCCTGCTTAATCAGCTCATAGGCTTCTTTTTGTCCGTCAACCCCTACTATCGCAATCTGTTTCTGTAAACCCATCTCACGTATTGTTTTCATAGC
>DATJDF010000357.1:0-2374 GCA_035497555.1 Arachidicoccus sp.
AGGTGCGCGCTGAAATAGTCAATATGATCTGGGCTGCAGCACGCATGCGCGGCCTGATTGCATTAGTCGCACGCTGTGCGGATTTTTACGGACCCTCTATTAGCAATGTAAGTATATTGACGGAACTGGTGATAAAGCCACTACATAGTGGGAAGGCCGCCAACTGGATGGTCAGTGACCGCTACAAACATGCTTTTACCTATACGGTTGATGCAGCAAGTGCCACCGCACTCCTTGGCAATTCAAAAGAAGCCTTTGGTCAGACCTGGCACCTGCCTACCGCTAAACAACCTCTAACCGGAAGAGAATGGGTAGAACTCGTGGCTAAGGAATTTGGTGTAAAACCCAAAAGAAGAGTCGTCGGTAAAACCTTGACCAAAATAATGGGTTATTTTAATCCGGTGATGAAAGAAATGCATGAAATGCTTTATCAGTATGATAAAGATTATGTTTTTAATAGTGATAAATTTGAAAGGCAGTTTGCATTTAAACCGACTTCCTATGAAGACGGCATAAGAGAAATTATTCTAACAGATTATCCCAATTGAAAAGTATTGGAAAGCAGACAGAGCGCCCTGAAATAGAATTATTTCAGGGCTTATTTTTCCGTTGAACTTTTAATCCTTTTGTTTTAGCAACCAGTGGGAAAGCCTCCTGGATCAGGTCGAAATTTATGTTGGCACCTGTTGTCAGACCGTTTGCAATTGCCACGGCCAATGCCCGAAAATGCGAGTTGTCTTCAGCAGCGTAAATGCCCGTTATATTTGTTCGACCACCCTCATCTACCGCCAACAGGCCATGGGCTGTCAGGTTGCAGCCAAGCGCGATAGGGATTTGACATGCAAAGAAGCTGTTCACACAGATGGAGAGCCGATGTTTTCTATTAAAAAATAACGAGTATAGATTACTGGCAGGAGCTCTAATATAATGAGCTTTTTTTTTAACGCTGAAAGACGATCGAGGTGGCAAGTGGCGTTATTTGGCTCATGTCGTTGATCAGTATTTACAAGTTTAGATATTTTGGGAGTCTATTTATCTATTTTGTACTTTTGGAAAAGCTGCTGCATAATAATTATATAGTAAAAGTAATGGCCCGACCCAAAAAACAGATTCTGGTACACACAAGGCCCGCAAAGTTGTAGATGGACCAGTCTGTAACATTGAACGGACTAAGAATAAAATACTTATTGCAGTAGGAAAACTTTTTTCAAAAGAAGGTTATACTGGGCTGAATGTTAGACGAATTGCAAAAGAAGCAGATGATCAGTCTGGTTACAAGTGGTACATTGCATAATTTTAAAAACACTTTTCAAAATCAGGAAATAAATGAAGATTTAGGCGTTAATATTTATGAATTCAAATATCGTATGGATGATTCCCAAATTGGCCGGTTCCGGCAGGTGGATCCATTAAGTGTTAAATATGAATACAACTCAATTTATGCTTTTAGTGGCAATATGGTTACAAATCATATTGAATTGGAAGGCGTTGAACCATATGCTGATTATAGAGTTGAACAGGATCTACGAGACGTGGAAAGATAACAACAGAACAACTAGATAAGAGATTAAATGTTCGAGCTAAATCTGATGCAGTTGCTGTTGGACTTGGTCTTTTTCTTGCAGGAGCTATTGAGGGATTGGGTGCCGGAACTGTTGGAAAGGCAATTAGATCCTTGATTTCAAAAGGTAAAGGTGAAAGTGAAAATGGCGCTGCGGTTGAAACTTCCCCTTCAAAGTCACCCGAAAAATCTGTAAGAAGTTCTAACAGGTTACAACCGGATAAAGAAGCAACAGGAGATCACAGCACTTTTATAAGGGATGCAAATGACGATATATTTAAATATCAGGAATGGAAGGCAAATGACAAAAATCCTAATGGATTTGATGCAGGAAAGCATTTTGATGGTGGAAAAAAGACGGACGGCCTGGTGCAGCGGAATTTAACAAAAAAACTAAAAAAAGTTTTCCGACACCTCATATTAATAGCGACCCAGGAACTCCTGGAAAAGTACACACGCCCGAACAAAATGAAATTCCCAATAATAAACGATTTCACCAATGGAGATAATAAAATGGCTTGAAAAATGGTATAGACAGCAGTGCGACGGAGAATGGGAGCATGAGTATACTGTTCATATTGAAACTTTGGGTAATCCTGGATGGTCAGTAAAAATTAGTGTGATGTATACTGATTTGGAAAACGTGCAGCTCGAGGTTGATGATACTGAAAGAAGCGAAGACGATTGGTTTTTTTATCGAATAAAAGACGGTGAGTATTTTGCAACTGGTGATCCAGACAAACTCCAATTTCTATTAGAAAAATTTAAGGAGATTGCCGAGCAGCATGATCAAAGTAGGAGCTGAAAGAAAAT
>DATJDF010000358.1:0-6961 GCA_035497555.1 Arachidicoccus sp.
CTGGACTACCTTCAGCAAAACAGCCAGGAGAAATTATTCACCCATACGCAAATCATCATTGCACCTGGTTACCGGTTAAGGATTTCTGATGGAATTATTACCAATTTTCACCAGCCTAAATCCACGCTTTTATTATTAATAGCCGCCGTTGTAGGGGAAAACTGGCGGGAAATATACCAGTATGCCCTGGACCGTAATTTTAGATTTCTGAGCTATGGGGATGGCAGCCTGCTCTGGAAACAAAGTTGATCAACACCCCCACTTCAGGCTAAACCCGCCCGCAAAAAAGAAATTACCCATGCTTTTGTAGCAGGCGCTCCTACATATTAAATTTACAATAATACCTTATCCGGTTATCTACATTTATGACAATCTCCCGGCTGGTTCTAAGATAGCGGTCCTGCAAAGGCCCCCCTGCTGGGCCAAGGCAATATTTAGAAATAAAAAAGTTTTTTAGATACAGGCCGTTTGTCATAACTTTGTAACCTGATAATTTAATATTTATTCAAAAGTAATCGTGAATGGACAATCATAATCATCCAGAGAACAAAGTAGTTTTTGATTTTCAAAGCTATCACACACCTGTAACGCGCGCTATCTACCTGGGCGTTTTTCTTGGTTTCATTACCGCCATCGTTAATATCGCCTTTTGGTCCATCTATATTAATATTACGGCACTTGGCATGTCTTCTTATATTGTCAATGTGCAGACGATCAGTTTCGGATCTATCCTGCCACTGGTGACCTTTGGTGCACTTTACGCGACTTTTACTCATTATTTTAAAGGAGCCGGTGCTATACTAACCATTGCCCTTTTTGGCCTGGCAACCCTCTGGTTAATTTTGGTTGTCGCTAATGGAGACTACGGCATTTCCCCTAAAACCATTACACAGTTTAAAGAGCTGGTTATTCCGCTGCTTTGTTTCATCGGGATCGCTGGTTGTATCGCTTTCCCTATTTGCTACAAAAGCAAGAAAGTGGAAGATATGATGTTATAATTTATTTTTCTAATAATGAACGATTAAAAGGGGATGTGTTACGACGCGTCCCCTTTTTAGATATCATCCTTAATAATTTTGGCAAATGCAGGTTTCTAACGGTCAGCGGCGGCTGAAGCTTTTGAGAAAAATCGGCCAGACACTCCTTATTATGCTCATTCTTGTTGCCTGTAATCAGCACAAGGCCAACGGAGAGCAGGGGACAGAGCAAACGACCGGACAATATAGTAATACAGAACCGGGTACTGCCGGAGATAATCAGCAATTATTCACAGTGGTTAACTGGAATATTGAGTGGTTAGGTTCCAGCTCCAACGGTCCGAAAAATAAAGGCTTGCAATTAGATAATGCAGCCAAAATCCTGCAGTATCTGCATGCTGATCTGTATTGTCTGTGTGAGATTGTAGATCCGGAAGCATTGAAAACTCTGGCAGCAGGGCTCGGTGCAGACTTTCGTTTCCAAATATCTGAATATGCCAGTGGCGCTGCTAACCCGGATGCACCTGCTTATAGTAAGGCGCAGAAAATGGCCTATATCTATAATGCAAAGCTGCTTACCGGTATCCAGACAGCAGGATTTATCAGTGAGCATCCAAGGACGGGTTATTATTTTGCGGGTGGCAGGTATCCTTATCTTCTAAAAGGAACTGTTCATATGAACGACATTTCACAGGATGTTAGCTTTTTGCTGTTGCATGCGAAGTCCGGCTCAGACCAGAGTAGCTACCAGCGACGCAAGCAGGCTGCAACTGCATTAAAACTGCAACTGGACAATAGCTATAGCGACAAAGCGTTCATGATTCTCGGCGATTTTAACGACGTCTTCGAGGGAAGTATTACAACCGGACTCCCTTCTCCTTATGAGGCTTTTTTGGCAGACGGCAAATATCATGCGCTTACCCTGGAGGCAGCAGCAAAGGGAGAAAAATCTACCCTGGATTTTCCGACGGTTATCGACCAGCAGATCATCTCTGCCAGCATGAACAAGTACTATGTGGCAGGTTCTACCCACATACGCACGGATATTAGTAAAGTAGTGCCGGATTTTGTCCGTGGCAGCACCTCGGATCATTACCCCGTATCTTCAAGTTTTCTCTTTAATGCAACGAGAAAAAAGCGTACTGCTTTACTGACCAAACCTGATCATTCTAAAACAGTCAGCTCAACAGAAGCGGTTCAGCCACCCCAAAAAGAACAGATTGCACTTTTCGCAGCATCAGTCCAGCCCACCAGTATAGACATCACGACAAAACTTAATGTACGCAATATCCAGTTTATCCTTTATAACCAGGGTCATAAAAAAGTGCTTTCCGTTCACCGTAAATACATCAATAAAAACGATCATTTCCAGCTCCGCACGCCGAAACTTTATAGCGGCAAATATAGTTTGGTGATTTTCTCAGATCATGGCAGGCAGGTAGTTAAATTCAGTGTTGATTAGTTATTATGTGCTAACCCTCCATTTAAATTAATGGATTAATTTCAGCACATTTCTGGCAGCTACTAATAGGCCAGGCGAAAAATGCTCCTCATGGAATGCTATAATGGCCTTAATCTCATCTTTAATTTCTGGTATGGAAACGGCCATTTTGCCGAGAATCTGTAAAGCAGAAGACCGAATGGCAATAGGTTGTTTTTGGTCCTGCACAATTTCAAAACAGTGAAAGATTGCTTTTTCCTGTAACGGCAGTGGTATCTCCGCATCCCTTAATATCCCAAGACAGCTCCTGAGTACCGCCGGCAAAACCGTTTGCTTTCCCAATAGATTTACCAGCACCTCCATGTGTACTTGCTTACTTAATCGTGTGGGTTTTATCTGCACAGCGAGACAAACACACCAGGCGGCCCTTTTACATAGCTGGTCCTGATCTGAAAGCATGCAGGCCATCAGCTTCTCAAACCGAGCCTGGCTCCCCGCTGCATGCCGGGCAATGCCCACGGCGTCCTGCCTTTGGAACCGCCCTGCCTGCACTATGGAAGTGACTATATTCATTATTATTTGTTTGCCGGGCTGCTTTGCAAAATGGATTTCATTAATTTTATCTCCGTCGCATCTACCGATAAATTTTCCAGAGATTCGTCCATTTCCTTTACAGTATAATCCATCTGAGACGGGACGGTTAATCTGGCACTGGAGTGAAATTCATCCGCACCGACCTGGATGAGTGCCGGCAAAACACGACTGCGAACACCACTTCCGGGCAGTATAATGATATCGTCTGCAGCAGCCTCAATAAGTCCGGTAACTAAGGCCAATCCGTCCTTTACCTGCGGATGTTGCCCACTGGTTAAAATCCGGCTACAACCACAGGAAATAAGTTGTTTCAGGCTTTCATAAGGCGCGCTGGCCCGGTCGAAGGCCCGGTGAAAAGTGATTTCCATAGGATAACTCCATTCGACGAGTCTTTTGGTCCGTTCCGTGTCAATAGACCCGTCCGTTTTTAGCATCCCTAATACGGCTCCTGTAAATCCCAGCTCCTTACAGAGAAGCAGGTCCTTTTTGATAACTTCAAATTCAAAATCATCATAAAAAAAATCGCCCCCCCGGGGCCGAATGATAGGAAAAACTGGTATCGATATTTTTTCAATTGCGGTTTTCAAGGTGCCGTAAGAAGGTGTTGTACCGCCTTCCAGAGGGTTTTCACAGAGTTCGAGGCGGTCCGCACCTGCATCTGCAGCAAGGAGTGCCGAACTGATATTAAATACAGCAATTTCTAATAACATGCATCTGTTATTTATGGTTTAAAATTAAAAGTTCCAGGAGCCAAATTACAAAACCTTTGCAATGTCAGTCATAATTTGATTGTCCAAAAATGACGCTAATACACCAATTATCCGACCTGATAACTAATAGTAGGCATAAATTGCTAATATTTATTATCTTATTAGCCTTTTAATTTTTCAATATAATACCCATTACGCTTTGTACTAAATGACGAGTACCTATAATTCAACCTTAAAATTCTTATTCTGGGCTCACATAATGTAAATACAACTTTAACGTTACAATTTTAATTTATTAGTTACATTTGCCTAGTCATATGGTTAAACAAAACGAGATAAACGCCTTTTTGCAGGATTTTCATGTTAAAATGGAAATCTGGGGCATTATTTTTAGAGATGACCGTGGCAAAAATACTCAAACACTGTTTGATTTGGAAATTTCAAAAGATTACAGGAAAAACATATTAAAAGAACTCAGGGTTGAAGATTTTTGCCAGGGTCCATTACCTGAAAAACTTTATGGCGGTTCACAAATGTGGGTCTTCGGTAAACGCATTAAGAAAAAAGAAGTTTATATTAAGATTACAAAGGGAAATCAAGGTGCCCAATCCATCTGTATTTCGTTCCATATCGCGGAACATCCCATGACCTATCCCTACAAAGAATAATGAATATAATGATTTCAAAATCGACAACTTATTGGGTCAATTGAATACCTCAATAAAATATAAAAACAATGAAGAGTCCATTTACAGGAGGTGAGACAATCCTCCAAAAGGAAGCAAGAACAATGGAATTTCGCAAAGAAGGATTCCAGATTCAATTCCAATATTATTTATGCAAAGATACCAGGGAACAATTCACAGATGAGGAATTGGATGAAGTGAATACCAATCAGGTGTATAATCAATACAGGGAAAAGTATGGAATCCCATTCCCTGATGAAATCAAGTCAATTCGGGCCCAATATGGATTGCCAGCCAATAAAATGTCAGAAATACTCGGTATAGGCATCAATACATACCGAAATTATGAAGCAGGGGAAGTACCCAGCGTATCAAATGGAAGGCTGATCCAGATGGTCAAAGATCCAAAAGAATTTAAGCAGTTGATTCAGTACAGTAAAAACGAACTTTCACCAAAGGAACTGGAAAGCATCAACAAAAAAATTAATCTGGCACTAAATAAACCGGGCGATCTCCCGGATAGCTTTGAATCATATATTATGCTGGGAGATAACCGACCTAGTATTATGAATGGTTACAAATCGCCAAATCTTGACAAGATAAACAACATGGTATTGTACTTTGCTGAAAAAATTAAACCCTTCAAAACTAAACTAAACAAACTATTATTTTATGCTGATTTTTTGCATTTTAATAAAACATGTTTTTCAATAAGTGGACTTTCATATAGGGCTATTCAAAAAGGACCAGTACCAAAGAATTACGACTGGATTTTTGATAATACATTGGAAAAGAAGCTAGTGAACATATTATTACATGACTACGGCGATTATATGGGGGAACAATTCGTTGCAACAGTTCCGGGTTCATTCAATAGGCATCTATTTACTTCCTCAGAATTAAAAGCAATGCAAATAGTTGCCGCATCTTTTGAAAATGACACCGTAAATAACATCGTAAAGAAAAGTCATGAAGAAGAGGCGTGGAAAGACAATGTAGATGTGTTTAATTTAATCAGCTACAAGTATGGATTTGAACTCATATACCCGCAAGGGCAGTAATTATTGGGTTATCGCCAAATTTACGTCCGAAGCGGACACAACTATTTTCATCTGGATAGCGAGAGTCAACCATAACAGCTTTCGATCAAAAGCAAAAAAATGGACCCACTGCAATGCAGCGGGTCCATTCATTGAATATTCTTGGAAGCCCTAATGGGTGAATTACTTAATTTCCACTTCAGCTCCAGCGTCTTTTAATTTAGCTGCAACTTCATCTGCTTCTGCTTTAGAAACACCTTCTTTGATGCTCTTAGGTGCACCATCAACCATTTCTTTAGCTTCTTTAAGACCTAAGCCAGTGATTTCTTTAACCACTTTAACTACGCCTAATTTGCTCGGGCCACCGCTAACCAAAACTACATCAAATGCAGTTTTTTCTTCAGCTGCAGCTTCGCCACCGCCGCCACCAGAAACAACAACTGCAGCAGCAGCTGGTTCGATGCCGTAATCGGCCTTAAGGATGTCTGCTAATTCCTGAACTTCTTTTACTGTTAAGCCTACTAATTGCTCGGCTAATGCTTTTACTTCTGCCATTTTAATTCAAATTTTTTCCGCTTTCATTGCTTTTAAGCGCTCCAGCGGAGGTTTTTAAAAAAATTACTGTTTACGATTGATCCAGTCTGAAGACCGTCTCAAAATTTTTAAATCAACTTCCTCCGGTAGAAAGAACTTGATGGATTGTTTTACTATTCAGCCGCCGGTGCTTCTGGCGCTGCAGGAGCTTCTGGTGCTGCAGGGGCTTCTGCCGCTGGAGCAACTTCCGCAACCGGAGCTTCTGCCACAGGAGCTTCAGTAGCTGCTTCAGCTGCTTTTTCTTCCTGATTAAGTAAGGCCGCAACTACACGTTTAATCGGAGATTGCAACAGACCGATAACATCGCCGATCAATTCTTCTCTGGTCTTAATGTTCGTTAATGCAACCAGGTTATTATCACCACTATATATTTCACCGTTAATGAAAGCTGCTTTTAATTCTGGTTTTTCCTTTTTGCCCTCTTTACGGAAGCTGCTAATGATAACAGCTGGCTGTTTAGGGTTTTCAGAAAACATCAGGGCAGTTACATTATTCAGAGAATCATAAACGCCGCTATATTTTTCAGCATCAATTGATTCCAGTGCCTTTCTGATTAAAGTGTTTTTGGCCACTTTCATTTCGACTTGCTTGTCGAAACAAGCACGGCGCAATTTGCCAATTTGTTCAACGCTCAATGATTCCGTATTGGTCACATAGAAGTTGTTATATTGATTGAACTTTTCTTTTAAAAGTTCAATTACTTCGTTTTTTTGATCTTTCGTCATTTTCAAAAATTTTTGATGTTTTTAAACTAACCTGATTAAAAATTAGTTTACAACAGTTTTAGTATCGACAGCGATGCCGGGGCCCATTGTGGAAGCCATGCTAATCCCTTTCACGTAGATTCCTTTAGCTGCAGTTGGTTTCAACTTAACAAGTGCGTTGATCAACTCCAGGCCATTGGCCGCAATTTTCTCAG
>DATJDF010000359.1:0-4309 GCA_035497555.1 Arachidicoccus sp.
CTCTAAAAGCATAGATTTCTATGAAAGTAAGAACAGCCCCAGCCGCTACTATTCTATAATGGTGGGCGCAACCCTCAGGTTGGCAAAGGTGAAATTAAATGAGCTCTGGTAATATTTCCAAGAGCGAATTTTAAGCTATAGCTATAAACATAATGTTTGTCAGAATAAAACAGTCTTGCCTATGGCAGGACTGTTTTATTTAATGCGGGGCAGTATAAATTTATTTGAATTTGGATTGTTACTGCACAAAAAAAGCCATTTCGATTTTTGATCGAAACAGCCTGTATGACTTGATTTGATTCTAATTACTTAGTATTCATCTTCATTGAACATGAAGTCTTCCTGGCTTGGATAGTCTGGCCAAATGTCCTCTATACTTTCATAGACTTCACCTTCATATTCGAGTTCCTGGAGATTTTCAACTACTTCAATTGGAGCACCGGAACGAATAGCGAAGTCAATTAACTCGTCCTTGCTCGCTGGCCAAGGAGCGTCTTCGAGATAGCTGGCTAATTCTAAAGTCCAAAACATAATTTTCTGTTTTAAATTTCGGCAAATGTAAGCCATCAATCGGAACTACCAAATATCATTTGGGTACCAATGAATTAACATATCGTTAAAATATAGTAAAAACATATTTTTGCCATATGTTTGCAATTAAGAATCTTCAAATTTTATGCTAAAAGCGGTAGATATCCATAAAAGGTATAATCAGTTAGAGGTCCTGAAAGGAGTGAGCCTTGAAATACAGCAAGGTGAGATAGTTTCCATTGTCGGCTCCTCGGGAGCCGGCAAGAGCACATTGCTGCATATTCTGGGTACACTGGATAGCTGCGATAAGGGAGAATGCTTCCTGAATGGTCAGCCTTTTCACCAGCTTAAAGACAAAAAGCTGGCTGCATTTAGGAATAAAAATATTGGATTTGTATTCCAATTTCATCATCTGCTCCCTGAATTTACAGCACTGGAGAATGTCTGTATTCCCGGTTGGCTTGCAGGACATAAGAAAAAAGATGTGGAACTGGAAGCCATGAAGTTACTGGAAACCTTGGGATTAAGTGACCGGGTGGAAAATAAGCCGCATGCACTGAGTGGTGGAGAGCAACAAAGAGTTGCTGTTGCAAGGGCTTTGATTAATAAACCCGCCATTGTTTTTGCAGATGAACCTACAGGTAACCTGGATAGCCAGAATGCTAAAGAACTCCATGATCTATTTCTGCAATTACGCAGAGATTTTAACCAGACTTTCCTGGTCGTAACGCATAATGAACAATTAGCGGATATGAGTGATCGAATCCTGAAAATGAGAGATGGTCAGATTTGGGAAGGATAATGAGTTTTAAGGGGATTATTTATCAGCAGAGGGTTGCCATTTGATTTCCGGGACATCTAACTTTAGACTGATATACCGGCCCAAAACGAAAAAGTAATCACTTAATCTGTTTAGGTATTTGGCGATTCTTTTATGGCTGATTTCCAGTGGATCTATGCTTTTTTCCTCCTTTTGCGCTCTTTTTGAGGGATTTGCTACAGCAGGATTCATTTGTATGAGGAGTTCGACACATTCTCTTTCTGCCCTTCTGCACACACAACGTGTAATATGAGCCTGTGACACAAAAGGATGACCGCCCGGCAGAATAAAATGCGTCATTTTTGGCAATTCACCATCCATTTTATCAATTTGCTTTTCTATATCCAGTATTTGCGTCTCTTTAAGCGCTGGGAGCGCTATTTTGGACTTTTTATCCGGATCGCATGCAAGTGTTGCGCCGAGTACAAAAAGGGCTTCCTGTATACTTAAAATCATGTTTTCGACACCTATGGATTCTAGCTGGTCCCGAAGTAGTCCGGCGTGGGCATTTAATTCATCTACAGTGCCGTAACACTGCACTCTGAGTGCTGCTTTGGATACCCGGGTGCCTCCTACTAAAGCCGTTGTACCGGAGTCCCCTGTTTTTGTATAGATTTTTGCCAATTACTTAATTATTAATTTTGAGAACCAAGCACCGATTATAAACAGTGCTAAGAAACGGGTTCCGTTTGCGGAAGCAAACGGTTCGCGCCTTTTTGATCGGATTCGATAACCCCGTCTTTTAAGCGGACGACTCTTTTGGCGTATTCTGCGATATCTTCTTCATGGGTGACCAGGACAACCGTATTGCCCGCCTGTTGAATCTGGCCAAATATTTCCATGACTTCTTCAGATGTTTTTGAATCCAGATTACCGGTAGGTTCATCTGCAAGTAAGATCGCTGGATTATTGACGATCGCACGGGCGATCGCCACCCGCTGAATCTGTCCACCACTCATTTCATTCGATTTATGGTGACTGCGGGGCCCTAGCCCTACTTTCTCTAATGCTTCTACAGCGCGTGCGATTCTTTCCTCTTTGCCGATGCCGGCATAGATGAGCGGAAGAGCGACATTTTCAGCAGCGGTGAGCCTGGGTAGCAGATTAAACTGCTGGAAGACAAAACCGATTTCTACGTTCCTTATGTCGGCTAATTCATCATCCACCATTTTACTGACATCCTGCCCGTTGAGTATGTAGGTTCCACCCGTGGGTGTATCCAGGCACCCAAGTATATTCATCAGGGTGCTCTTACCACTGCCTGATGGTCCCATGAGGGCAACATATTCATTTTTAAATATGTCCAGTGAAATCCCTTTCAATACAGGGATTCCCTGTCCGCCCATAAAGTATTTTTTCTCAATTTGATCCAGATGAATGATGGATGACATATCAGTTTTTTTGTAGCGATTATTTTTTAATGACCTTTGGAACCAGTATGTAAGTCCCGTCTGTTTTAGGGACATTTTTTAAGGCTGCTTCCCTGGTAATGCTGCCTGTAACTTCGTCTTCCCGGAATACATTTTCACTTGGCGTGATATGCAATAGGGGTGCAACACCGGTGGTGTCGACTTCACTTAATTTTTCTACAAACTGGATCATTTGTTCCATATCCTTTTTTATCGCCTCTTTTTCGCTTTCCTCAAAGGTCAACCTTGAGAGATTGGCCAAATTGTCGATAAGTTGATCTGTAATTTCTACCATTAGACAAAAATAGAATATTGCTGCCAAGGCGCCCAATATTTTGGACAAACGGCAAATCAATTATTTTGGACCTGGAAATAAGTAGTTTTTATGTTGAGGACTGCCGGTTGCATTGTAAATTTGCTTTCATGGGGAATCCTTTTTTTAATTTCAAGGCTTTCAGTGTGCAACAGGGCGGTGCGGCTATGAAAGTTTGCACAGATGCCTGCCTCTTTGGTGCTTTATTGCCAATTGTAGGTGAATCTAAAGCGCGTGCACTGGATATTGGTACCGGTACGGGGCTTTTAAGCCTGATGTATGCACAAAGAAATGCGTTCGTAGTCATTGATGCAATTGAGCTGGAGGAAGCTGCTTACAATCAGGCGAAAGAAAATTTCCAGGCCTCTCCCTGGTCGGACCGAATTCGGGTGATCCAGGGGGATTTTCGAAAGTTTACCCCACTGGCGTCTAATTTGGAAACACAATCAGGAAACGAGCGCTATGACCTGATCTTTTCTAATCCGCCTTTTTTTTCAGGGGATTTGAAAAGTGCAGACGAGGCAAAGAACAGAGCACATCATTCCAGTGACCTAAGTTTCAATTCGTTAGTTGAAAAATCGGCTCGGCTATTGGGTAGTGCTGGTTTGTTTACGGTGTTGATTCCCTTTGCCAGAGGTCAGGAAATGCGGGCAATCGCAAGGGAAAATGGACTTTATCTGATACAGGAATATTTGGTGCGGCAGTCGCCGGATCATGCCTATTTTCGAGTGATTCAATTATTTAGCAGGGAAAATGCGAATCTGGCAGAAGAAAGTATCTGTATCCGTGAAGCAAACCAACAATATTCCTTAAAGTTTGCCGAATTATTGCGTCCTTACTACTTGTATCTGTAACTTTGCTGGATGAAAACGTTTAAGAAAATACTGAGAATTATGCGCAAAATATTCTGGCGCAAAAAGAGCTGCTGTCAATAAAATAGTTTTAAAATGTTTTTGCTGGTAATTTCCAAGGTCTTACATTTGCAATCCTCAATAAAGGCCCAGATGGCGGAATTGGTAGACGCGCTAGACTCAAAATCTGGTTTTCGCAAGGGAGTGCAGGTTCGATTCCTGTTCTGGGCACTAAAAGCTTTGTAAATCATTATTTACAAAGCTTTTTTTATTGTGTGTGTCAAAAATATGTCACTTTTTTTACGCTTTAACTCGCTTTTGTTGACACGTAAATGACACGCAGTATTTTTCGGCACGCACCGTGTGCGAGATGGGAATCCTACCG
>DATJDF010000360.1:0-4755 GCA_035497555.1 Arachidicoccus sp.
AAGATGCATCCTTTATGAAACTTCGTTCACTGACCATTGGTTATGATTTAAACCATAAACACCAGAAGGGATCTGGGAACAAGACGAAAAGTGCGCTCCTTTATATTTCAGCAACTAATTTGTTCACGATTAGTCCTTTCAAAAATGGAGATCCTGAATTAGTGGATTACCAGGGTTATTATACCGGATATAATCAATTACTCCCTAAAACCTATACAGTAGGACTGCGGATGGATCTTTAATCAATTTGAATTCACGACAACTTATATAAAATGAGATCTGTAAAATTTTTGATATCATCACTACTCTTTCTTTTTGTTGCATTTTCCTGCAATAAGAAAATGGATGTAGATACGAATTCGATGGCAAATGAAAATTCTGAGTGGAAATCTCTTGATGACACCAGAGGTAATTTAATTGGTGTATATGCATTATTCCGTGCCGCACTGGCTAATAATAATAACTACTGGCTCTGGGGAGAATTGCGGCAAGGCGATTTTGTCTCCACAACCCGGGCCGATTTAAAGGCTGTCATTGCAGGTGATTTAAATGCTTCTTATAAAACCCTGGATGAAATGAAAGACTGGCGCAGGTTCTATGCGATTATTAATGCTGCCAATTTATTCATTGAACGCTCGGGGGAAGCATTGGTAGATCCAAGATATACAACTCTTAATCACGACGTTGATGTAGCGCAGGTTCGTGCGTTGAGGGCCTGGGCCTATTTTATGATGGTAAGAATTTGGGGCGATGTGCCTTTTATTACGAATTCATATGACGGCAGTTTCCCCGCAGTTGCGAAGTCAAGCCAGTCTTTAATTCTTACATTTTGTGAAAAGGAATTACTTGCTGCAGCAGAGGTGTTGCCATTTCGCTATGGCGTGCTGGATGATCCGATATTGCCGGGTCTGTATTATACTTATGGTTTGTCCAGGTTTGAAAATACGTTGATCTCCAGGATTGCGGCATATGGGTTATTAGCACATGTTGCGGCATGGCAAGGACATTATGCTGATGTAGATATTTATAGTAAGTATGTGCTTGATAATTATAAAAATTCCGGCATTTCTTATCTTACAACTTCCCAGTTAACGGATCCCAATGGTGTCTTTTATGCCAGAGGGAATTTTAATCAATTGCTTGGTTTCAATTTTGTTTACGGTCATGGAGAGACGGGTACAAGCGGTGTTGGTCATTTAGAGTCATGGACACTGGCTGCGCCCTTAATCACCAAACCCAAACCGGATATTTATGTTCCGGTGAATATTATTAATGCCGCTTTTACAGATCGAAGAGATCAGCGCTTCGGGATTGACACACTCAATGGGCTGCCAAGAACAGCCTATTTTACCAACTATAATGCCGAGATTCCTATTTTCTCAAAAATTAAGGTGTTGGGCGATGGTAGTACTGATGGAGACTTTGCCATCTACAGCTCGGCGATCATTTTTTCCAGATTAGAAGAGATCACGCTGCTTAAAGCGGAAGCGGACGCCATATTGAATAAACAAAGCGGACCAGATGGTGCAATAGCACTTTTAAACATCATTCGCAATAAACGGGGCGAATCAAATTATGATCCCAGTGTGGACGGACTTTTGATCGATGCTGTTTTTGCGGAACGCAGAAGAGAATTAATGGGTGAGGGCTGGAGATGGTATGACCAGGTTAGACAAAACAAAATAAAAAGGGATGATCCGGCATTTGCTAAACTCATCAATGAAGGCGGGATATATTGGCCCATTGCAAAATCTGTATTAGCCGCAAATCCTGCAATTATGCAGAATAGCTACTGGGTATCGGGCAAGTAATTATAATTTATTTTTTAAATATTAGATAAAATGGAAAATACGAAGCGAAATGGGATGCGAGGAGGTTGTCAATTGATGCTCCTGTTAAGTCTGCTTTTTACATCTTTTGGTTGCTCCAAAAGCAGTGAAGGCAAATATTATGACTATCAGAATGCCAATGCCGAGTATGATGGTAATACGATTGAGTTTCTTCAGGCGCAAAACGGATTATATGATTCTCTGCTTTACGTAGTTGGCCGGGTACCCAATTTAAAAGACTCAATTGCAAATTTCAACGCGACTTTTTTTGCGCCAACGAACCAAAGTTTTGCAATCGCCCTCCAGAACTTAAATGAGCTTCGGGCCATACAGCATAGAGCCCCATTAAACCTTACGAATATTGATGCGGTTGAACTGGATACTTTACTATGTCGATATGTCATTCCAGGTGCTTATATTTCTGATTCACTGTCAGTGTTTACGGATGGGATCTCGGTGCCGAGTCTGCGTTATCATTACAATATGACACTTAGGTATAACCGCCAGGATGCACAGGGTTACCAGAATGGCGGCCCACAGGAAATCATTTTTAGCGACCCTAAAAATTCAATATTTGAACGCTATTGGGTAAGTACCTATACAACATCTGTCAATATTCATACTAAAAACGGTATTGTTCATCTTTTATCTGGCGGACATGAATTTGGCTTTGGTGAGTTTATGCGGCGAATGAACAAATAAAGATGCGTAACAATATTCACTCTAAAATTATAACCGGCTTTTCCGGAAAATAATATTAAACCTAATCGGATGAGAATAAGATTTAAAACCTTTTTTGCGCTGGTGACAGCTGGTTCGCTGGTCGTTTCCTGCAGTAAGCTTTTGCCGCATGATAGGGATTCAATTGCGGACGATTCGAATTTTACACAGGACAGTTATATGCCAATTTTGGGAAGAAGTACGCTGTATAATACTTTCGTGGCAGGCAGCTCGACCCAGCCTCTGACTTTTAAGATTATTAATCCAAGAACTAAATCAGGAGATCCGGCACCTGAATTAACAGATGTCTTCCCGGTGAAAGTGTGGAAAGAAGCTTATACCGGTCAGGAAACATCCTTTGATGAAATTGAGAAGAAACGCGGAACAGAAATGCACCACCTTTTTGAGATCAGGGAGCATTCAGGTCAGTTTCTTATTTGGCCTGAAGCAAAATCTACATTTATCCATGCGCAGCCTGATTCGGGATATGTATTTGATGTGGAAATGTCCAATTCGGGGGGCCGTCGCTTTTTTAGAAATATGCGTCTTAAACCTTTCAGGGAAATTCCTTACGAGCCTTCTAATTTAGATCCGATCACGGGCCAGGCAAAATACGCCGGAGTATCACCTACAAGAATTGTCAATATTGTTGGTGAACACACGGACCAAATACTTTTCAGTAATGATATCATTGTTTTCTTCAATAAAGTAGGCGGTGGAAATTCTTTGAAGTTTGAGTTCCTCGATACACTGCAAAATCCAATCAATCCGGATAAGTTCAATTTGACCGACTGGAAGCACCTGGTACATGGCTTTAATATGACTAAAACGGCCACCAATGTGACCTATCAGGTGGCTTATCCGATTCCACTCACAAATGTTCAAACCCAATATACAACAACGGATGGTCTAAAGGCGCACACAATCATTAGCTGGGCGCGTCAAGGTTTTGGTGATAACCGTATTGTGGCAGAATTGGGCCTTGACTTTAGCATATTCGAAAAGGGGGACTGGGAAATTAAGTTCTGGTTCAGGCGTGATAATCCAAAATTTGCAAATGACTAGAAGGAGCCCTGACCCATTTATTGAATTAAAGAAAACTATTACTTTCTTAATATACAAAAGTTTAGCTATGAGGCATGTGATTGCTATTTTATTAACCCTTTTGATGTGCTTTGGCACCGGCAACAGTTTTGCCCAGGCGGATGTAAGCTGTTCGGGTGTGGTCCTTGACAAATCAACAAATGCCCCAATGGTCGGCGTTTCTATTATTGTTCAAAAGACCCATAAAGTGGTTGGAAGGACAGATGAAAACGGCAAGTTCACAGTAAGTGTTCCTGAAGGGACTTCACTGGACTTTTCCTATATTAACTACGCGAATGCTACCGCAGTTGCCAATGCAAAAGATTTTATGGAGATATCTATGTCGTTGGCTGATGACAGCGATTTACAGGATGTGGCGGTGGTAGGATTCAGGAAAGTCTCCAGAGCGGCAAATACAGGTTCATCGGTTATTATTTCCGGAAAGGATTTACAGGACGTTCCAGCTGCCAGCGTCGCCGATTTATTGCAGGGCAAAGTTGCTGGTTTGAACATTCAGAATAATAACGGTTCACCAGGAGGAAGGGGGTCCATATTTGTCCGTGGACTTTCATCGATCTCTGTTACGGGGTCGGGGTCCAGCGCCTATCTAACGCCGACTTCACCACTTTTTGTTATTGACGGTGTGCCGGTGGATATGAACTCTGATTACCAATATGGTTTCAACCAGGGAGGTCCTGGGATAAGTCCTTTGTCCTTGATCCCAGTGGAGGATATCGAGAAAGTGGAGGTGCTAAAAGATGCGGCTGCAACGGCACTCTGGGGTTCAAGAGGTGCCTATGGTGTCATCCTGGTGACCACCAAAAGAGGGAACTCAGAGATTCCGCTTGTACAGTATAGTGGGCAGTTTTATTACAGTGATATTCCTAAATTAAGAGATGTGATAGGTGGTCAGCAGGAAAGAATGATGCGCATTAACCAGATTTTAGCCTATGATACATCGTATGCAGACGCGCTTTCACAGATAAATTCGCATCCTTATTTATCCGATAGTTTAAATGCTTACTATAATAATTCTACCAACTGGCAGGCGGTCTTTTTTAAGCCGACCTATAACTATACGCATAACATAAATGTGATGGGAGGGAGCCAGAAATTTAATTAT
>DATJDF010000361.1:0-6349 GCA_035497555.1 Arachidicoccus sp.
GAGTGACCAGGTGTTCAGCGACAGTATTAAAGCCACTGTAAGCCTGCGTGATAAGAGCAATAAACTGTATACCATACCCATCCGGAAATTAAAGAAACTCAACCCCGGCGATACTGCCATCATTGATGTTACTATCCCGGGAAATTATACACTATACAATGAAGACAAAGTTGAAAGTGAAAAAATATTATTCGGAACTTCTATGTTGGGTGGATTGAATACCTTAAATATCAGTATAAACCCGGATGACAACCCAATGGAGAATTCTCTGATCAACAATGTTCTTCAAAGAAATATATTTATACAATCCACAGCCTTACCGGTCGTCTTTGGGAACTTCACGGTAGCGTTAATGCAAGGAAATAAGGCATTCGTAAAATGGAATACTTTAACAGAGTTAAACAGTGACTACTATACAATCCAAAGAAGTGTGGATGGTAAAAGCTTTATGGACATTGGCAAAAAGAAGAGTATGGGTAATAGTGTCATTGGAGCTTTGTATTCTTTTATAGATAACCTTGATCAAGTACCGAAACGACAGGGTGTTCTATACTACCGGATAGCCGAAACTGATCTGAATGGGCATAATTTCTACAGTAAAATAGTTACTGTTCACCCCTTAATGAGTAGTTGGGGATATAAAATTGCGCCAAATCCCGTTGTTCAGGATCAGATTAATTTAACATTTGAAGCACCAGAAGCAAGTGATGTGTTAGTGAGATTAATGAATATGTCTGGAAGCGTATTATTGAATAACTCATATTCCTTAAATGGTGGTACGATCTTAAGAATTAATACGCCACACTTAGTTCCTGGAATTTATATTCTGCAGGTAAAACAAGGCAGAAATGAAATAGAACAGAAGTTGATCAAAAAATAAGGTTAGATACCTGAACCCGCATCCAAACAAAAGCCTTTAGATTTCTAATGGCTTTTGTTTGGATGCGGGTTCAGGCAACCAGTTGTTATATATTTATAACTCAGCGCACCATTCGATTGAAAATGACCTTTAATTCTGCCTCAGGAAGATAGGATCTGCCCGGATGGATTCTAGAACACTGGATTACCGTACTTCTGACGGCCGTTAACCACCTGAAGCGGGAGGCAGGTTCTAAAGTAGAAATATGATTATCAGTTTTTAATCCGGAAGCGATGGCTTCAAATGAATTCAGGTGTGCCTGAATGTCAATAAGGTCAACATCATCTTCCGGACATATACATTTAAGCCGCTCAACATTGAGATGAATGCGGCAGGCCAGATAAGAAGTGGATTTGCAAAATACAATCACACCCGCATTAATAAATTCCTCGCGTTCGACGCGCGGTACAATGCGGATGATGGCATATTCATATAAGAGCAGCTCTTGCATTCATTGCTTCGTTTAAAAAAATAGAAGATTGGTTAAGTCGGTGCCAAATAAATTCAAAATAGATCTCCCGGATCTGCTGCGGAGTTAAATCAGGGTCGTAATCCTTAAGCCATTCATCCGGGATCAGATTAACAATTTCATGGAGTTTCTCTTCTGTTAATAAGGATTTGGAAGCTGTATCAGCTTGCTGGAGTTCTGAGGCATGGCTTAGTAATATATGATCCTTAATTAACGGGAAAGCACTCTTCATGCTCATCTGCCAGTTCGCCCAATTATGGTGAAAATATAAGGCAGCACCGTGGTCAATCAGCCAGAGTTCATTACGCCAGGTTAGCATATTGGCATTTCGGCCGGTGCGGTCCATATTCATTAATAATGCGTCCAGCCATACGATCCTGGAAGCAAGCAAACTATCCACTTTTGTTACAGCCGGATCGAAAGTAATAGATCCGCTCAGGTAATGAAGTGCAATGTTTTGACCGATACTGGCCTTTAGTAGATCCTGGATTTCTTCATCAGGTTCTGTTCTTCCAAAGGCTGCATCCAGATTGGCAAAAACCAACTCGGGAACTTTGAACCCAAGTGCGCGGGCAATTTCACCACCTAGTAATTCTGCAACCAGCACTTTGATACCCTGGCCTGCACCTCTGAATTTAAGAACATAGGTGAATCCATCATCTGCATCCGCAATCGCAGGCAATGAGCCCCCTTCCTTCAAAGGTGTTATATATCTTGTGACATTAACCGTTCGAATTTCAATCATAAATACGTTTGACCATGACTATTAATTGGGACCTTATCGGAATACTGGAAAATTAAACGTTCAGATCTTTTATAATACTTTCGATTTTCTTCTCTAAACCAGCCAGCTCTTTTTCAAAGTCATCTTTATTTTTTAAAGATGTATTTACACTAAAATAAAATTTAATTTTAGGTTCGGTCCCAGAAGGTCTGGCCGATATTTTAGAGCCATCTTCCAGCATAAACTGCAAAACATTGCTTTTAGGTAAATCAATCTTCCACTGCTCCCCTGAATCTAAATTTTTACCAATCTGCAATTGATAATCCAATAGCTGAGCTACTTTGGAGCCGTTAAGGGTTTTAGGTGGATTATCCCGGTAAGCCTTCATCATTTCCGCAATTTCCTCCTGACCGCGCATTCCTTTACGCGTGATACTTTTCAGTTTTTCATAATAAAAACCGTATTCAATATATAGATCAATCAGCTTATCATACAGCGTCTTTCCCTGTTGCTTTTCATATGCAGCCATTTCACATAAAAGTGCTACTGCCGATATAGAATCTTTGTCCCTGACCTGGTCACCGATCATTAAACCAAAACTTTCTTCGCCACCAATGACGTAATTTTCTTTACCCTCTTTTTCACGGATTAATTCAGCGATCCATTTAAAACCAGTCAATACATTATAACAGGCCACCTGATTGCTTTTGGCAATCCGGTCAATCATGTCTGTTGTAACGATGGTCTTAATGACCATATCATTTGGCTGGGCGATTTTTTTGGCTTTTCGGGCTTCCATTACATAAGTAAAGGCGAGTACTGCGGTTTGATTACCATTCATCAGCACCCATTCTCCTTTATGATTTTTAATACCAATGCCAACACGGTCTGCATCCGGATCCGTTCCGAGTAAGATATCCGCGTCCAACTCTTTAGCGAGTTTAAGGCCAATACTCATGGCTTCAGGTTCTTCCGGATTCGGATAAACAACAGTGGGGAAGTTGCCATCGGGAACTTCCTGCTGCTTAACGATATGTACATTCGTAAATCCGAAGGCTTTTAATACAGGTGGAACCAGTGTTATGCCGCTTCCGTGGATTGGTGTATAAACGATTTTCAAATCATGCTGGCTGGCAATTGTGTCCGGGTAAACACTTAGCCCTTTTACCATAGCAATATACGCAGCATCGATTTCCTGTCCAATGGATTGAATTAGATACTCCCCGCCAGTGAATTTTACATCATCAATATTTTTAATGTTGGCCACTTCTTTCATTACACTTACGTCATGAGGCGGAACCAACTGCCCCCCATCTTCCCAATAGGCTTTATAACCATTGTATTCTTTTGGATTATGGGATGCGGTGCAGACAACACCCCCCTGGCAACCTAGATGTCTTATCGCGAAGGACAATTCCGGTGTAGGACGAAGATCCTCGAATAAAAATACCCTAATACCGTTGGCGGCAAATACACCTGCTGCTGTTTCCGCGAAAAAACGACTGTTATTACGGCAGTCATGTGCAATGGCTACTTTGATTTCCTTTCCAGAAAAAGATGCATTGAGGTAATTGGCGAATCCCTGGGTCGCCATACCAACAGTATATTTATTCATGCGGTTGGTTCCGGGTCCCATAAGTCCACGTAACCCTCCTGTGCCAAATTCCAGGTCTTTATAAAAGGCTTCTTTCAGATCTGCAGGATCTTCTGTCTGAATACGCTTTATCTCATCTTTGGTAGCCTGGTCGTAATCTCCATTCAGCCAGCTGTCAATTTTTGCCTGTATATTTTCATCCAAATTTATTGCCATTACTTGCGATATTTAGTTTGACTATTAATTATTTATTGCTTTTTTATCTATACTTATTTCTCTGGTTCATCAAAAATTACGCCTGTGATTTCTCCATCTTCTATCTCTACCCGGATATGATCATCATTGGTGGTTGCCAGCGATAAGCCAACGTAATCTGGTTTAATAGGGAAGGCCTTGTGCATCCTTTCTATCATGACCAGGGTCTGGATTCTTTTGGGATGATAGGCCAACAGGGGCTTTAAGGCATAGAGCAGTGTTTTCCCGGAATTGCTGACATCATCAATTATTATAATATTTTTATCATCAAAATTGCAGTCCTTGTTAAGAATAACTTCCTCAGGTCGCATTTTATTTAATGAAACCATCATAATGTCAACAGGGCTATGTATATAATTTTCTAAATATGTATTTATTTTTTTTGCCATGGCCGCTCCTTTTTCACCTACCCCAATCAATATAAGGTCTGCTGAATCATCACTAATATTTTCTGCTATCTGCAGCGCCATTCTATGCAACTTCTCTTGCGCGGAGTCCTTTGATAAAATAAAATCTTTTGCCATAATTAAATGTTTAAAATGCTCGTCCCGAATATGTGCTACAAAAATAATGGATTGACAAATGCAGCCTCATTTTTGTTCTGAGGCCTAAAATTATGCATATATCGTCTATTACATTCATAATTATCAATTATCTTAGCGCATCAACTAAAAAGTATGCATATTTTATCTCAATTTTTGTTTGTTATTCTCTTTATAGTAGCGGTTTGGCTATTTTCCAGAAAATGCAAACAGATTAGGAGAAATATAAATTTAGGACGTGAAAAAGACCTGAGAGACCGCCCGGGTGAAAGAATAAAAAACGTATTATTATTGGCACTAGGGCAAAAAAAGATGTTTCGCAATCCACTGGTCGCCATTTTGCATCTTTTCGTCTATGCGGGTTTTATTATTATTAATATAGAAATCCTGGAAATTATCCTGGATGGGATTTTGGGATACCACCGGTTATTTGCCCCAATCGGATCCCTTTATATTGGTTTGATCAATGCTTTTGAGGTCCTGGCTTTGCTCGTCCTGGTTTCCTGTGTGATTTTCCTGCTCCGTAGAAACCTGGTAAAAGTAAAACGCCTGGATAGTAAGGATTTGAACGGATTCCCCCATAGCGATGCTAACTATATCCTGCTCGCTGAAATATGCCTGATGTCCCTTTTTCTTATCATGAACAGCTGTGACACACTGCTGTCCGCAAGGCAAGTAGGAGAATACATCAATACGCCGACCAGCTATTTTATAATTTCCGGGGAGTTACATAGCCTCTTTGAGGGTTTTAGTAGTTCTTCACTGGTCGCAATTGAAAGGACGGCATGGTGGCTGCATATTATCGGAATATTAGTTTTCATGAATTACCTCCCTTATTCAAAACACCTGCATATAATCCTGGCATTCCCGAACGCTTATTATGCCAGCCTGTTGCCAAAAGGAGAGATGACCAATATGGCTGAGATCCAGCAGGAAGTCTTATATGCCATGCAGCCGGAACTGGCACCGACTGATCCGGCTGTGTTGGAAGGAACAACCCCAAAGGCCTTTGGAGCCAAGGACGTATTTGATTTAAGTTGGAAAAACCTGATGGATGCTTATTCCTGTACTGAATGTGGCCGCTGCTCGGCCGCCTGCCCGGCTACACAGACGGGCAAAGCATTAAGCCCGCGCCTGATCATGATGAAAACAAGGGACCGGGTTGAAGAAGTCGGCAAAAATATTCAAAAAAACAAGGAATTTGCAGCGGATCAGAAATCGCTGCTCTATGATTATATTACAGTTGAAGAACTGAATGCCTGCACTACCTGTAACGCTTGTGTTCAGGAGTGTCCGGTTAGTATCTCACCCCTGGATATAATCCTGCAGATGCGGCGCTTTGTGGTTATGGAAGAAAGTAAGGCACCAGATGAATGGAATTCTATGTTCCAAAATATTGAAAATAATTTTGCTCCCTGGAAATTTTCACCAGACGACAGGGACGCCTGGGTGAAAGAAGGTTCATAGAGCAAAATCCTAAAGATGCGTTAAATGGAGCTATACAGTATTGATACAGAATTATTTAAACTGGATGGTGGGGCGATGTTCGGCGTAGTGCCTAAATCCTTATGGAATAAGGTATTGCCAGCAGATGAACAGAACTTATGCGATCTGGCCATGCGGCTATTATTGGTAAAAGAAGGAGAGCGCCTGATTTTGATTGACACTGGAATTGGAAACAAACAGGACGAGAAGTTTTTCAGTCATTATTATCTCCATGGCGAGGACACTCTTGACAAATCGCTTCAAAATCATGGCTTTAGCAGAGGCGATATTACGGATGTTTTTTTGACGCATCTACATTTTGATCATGTAGGTGGGGCAGTTGAATATATGTCTGGTCAAT
>DATJDF010000362.1:0-16720 GCA_035497555.1 Arachidicoccus sp.
TGGGACCATCTCATTGAATACATCTGCTGCATAATAATGATCGGTGCCATAGGTCTTAATCTGTTCCTGCATAAACAGCTTACCGATTACCGTGAACATGGAATCAGTTGGATCCAAGATGTAAGTATCTGCAAACCGGCCTTCCCAATTGGTTTTACGTAGTTTTGCATTTGGGAAATGCTGTTTGAAATTGGCGGGAACATGTCCTGTAAAGCCTTGTAACACCGGTTTCATACCCAGGGACCTTTCCCTGGCCAGAATTTGTTTTTCCAGTTTTTCATGACCGTCCATCCAGCTTTTAGGTAAAGGACCGCCCCAACCGTCCATATTGCCCATCCAGAACCAGATAAACCAGGATGGTCCTGTAAAAAACTTGTCCATATCTGCCTTGGTAAACCCCAGGTCTTTATACACTTTATCCCAGACGACGTTCTGGCCCTGGACAGCCAGCGGAAGGTTGATCCCGTGCAGGGCCATCCAGTCAATTTCTTTTTGCCACCGTTCCCAGTCCCACCAGATTAAGGTATAGGTGGTATAATTAAAATAATACCTGTATTTATGGGGTGATACTTTATGGACTTTGCTGCTTATGAGTGGAAACGGCTTTGGTATATCCAGGTTATTACTGTTCCAGCTTACACTGCAGTGAGCATAATTATTTAACCAATAATTGAAAGCACTGGCAATGGACACGCCGTCATTACCACGAAGAACGATTTTGTCCCCTTTTGTTTCTAGTTCAAATGCGTCTCTTCCCGAGTCTTTGGCCATGGACTCCACAATAAACCGGTCTGCATAATCCGGTAATATCCGGTGGATCAGTTCCTGACTCGCCTGCTCCATAGTTGTGGCAGTGACCGCTGTTTGTGCGGCTGGTTGCTGCTGCTGACAAGAAGAGCAGCCTAATACCAGCAGCACCAGCGGTAAAATTAACAGCTGTCCCATGGTAAATAATTTAGGGAACTGGTTACAGGCCCTAATTAAAGGTATTTTTTTTAAGTCCTTTATTTTTGCCAGAAATTGTTTAAGCCGTTGGGAGGTTTCCATGGGGGATCTTTGAAATTTCATCATATTATTTTATTTGCAAAAAATTATCTTTCTTAGGTCTGTCTGTATTAAATAGTCTTATGTTTTTTTATATCAACTATATTCATTCTTGAATCTACTAATGAATCCTTGCAGGTAAATACCACCCAGAGCGGATTTACTGGCCAATTTGAACCGGCGTACCCACAGTGCCGTCTGCAGCTACCGGGTAGCGCAAGAGTTGACCACTGGCCTTGCGGGCGATAATGGCATTTTTGTTCCAGACCAGTAGATTAAAGCTACTCCAATCGGTACTTGCGCCAATGTTTTTAATATTACCATAGTCAAAATTTCCATTTTCATCAAGTGGGAAACGGGTCAGAACAGGTCCGATACGCCCAATGACGGCGCCGCTTTGCGGGAGCAAAGTACTAACACCGTCCCAGCCCTGTCCGACTTGTCGGCCTGGCTGGATATTACCGCCCTCATCTACGGGGTACATCCAAAGTCCTTTATCCACAGTATTAATGCCTAGTATGGTTTGACCATATCCCGTCAGCTGTGTAAATATATTCCAGCCTTCGCTTTTTTTCTGACCGGCACCTAGGGTGCCGTCACTGCCCAGATCAAAGCGGTAGAGGTCTCCGTTCGGTTTTCTGGCCATAAGTGCATTTTGATAATTAAACAGCATATCATAATCTTGCCATCGGTCGCCATCACCTACTAATTTTCCTGGACCGAAATTATCACCCGCATCTGTTGGGAATGCCCATAAAGATTTTTTACCACCTGTTTCCACTTTTCTGGCCAGCCAATATTTACCGAGAGGTACAATCTGGTCGTAGTCTTTCCAGTCGATGATTTCACCGGGGGCGTAGCCACCGGTAAACAAAAAGTACTGGGTTCTGAGCGCAGGGTTAATTTTATAATCCCCACTAACAGACGCGATCGTGATGGGTAATAAATAGAATTTATCCACTTCGATGTGCCCGGCGGTCATGAGTTTAAGATTTAGCTGCGCTGTGCTGAGCGTCCCCGCAGGTATAGTTGCCACTGAATCTACTAAATCATAGCTGCCTGCTGGCATAACCGGATAGTCCGTACCATTTAATAGATTGAAACTGTCGACTAAGGCCTGATCCACCTTAAAATGGATGGTAATCGCTCCAGATGGTTTGGTGGGGCCGCCAAAGTAGGCGCTGTAATGCACAAATAACGGTGTGTCTACGACATATAAATTCTGCGCCAGGGGATTGTTATGCGCCTGGGGCATATAGATGGAGGTGTACCCACTTGCATCCGGAATGTCCAGACTATCACGCTGGCATGCAGCCAGCAGCCCTACTGCAATAAGTATTAAGCCTAATATTTTTTTCATTTTCTACGATTTATATATAAATTCTCCTTGAATCATTTTTATGTAAGCTGTACTAGTTAGTAGTGCCGCTAATCACCAGCCGATATTTTGTACAAGATTTTTATTTTTATCAATTTCACCCTGTGGAACCGGCCATAAATAATGTTTAGGTGCCACAAAGACCCGGTTACTGGTGACAACCCTTTTATAGAAGGCCTCATCTGAAATGGAATTGCCTACGCTTATATTCATACCGTGCTTTGGACCCCGATCAACTGTTGGTGAAATCTTCCACCGGTGGCAATCAAAATATCGCTGCATTTCAAAAGCCATTTCTATTCTTCGCTCGTGGTGTATTTTCTCCCGCATATTCTCCTTAGAAAGTCCAGCTGGAAGATGTGGAAGTCCGGCTCTGGTGCGGATGGCATTCATATATTTATATACATCTGTAACAGCTCCCTGCACTTCATTTAACGCTTCAGCGTAGTTAAGGTAGATTTCTCCCAACCTAAAATAGATCCAGGTCGTTGTAACCCATTTGCCCTGTGGTATATTAATGGTAGAGTCCACAAATTTTTTCATGAGATAGCCGGTAACACAGTGGTCTCTGCCATGGGCAGCCATACCATCAAGTCCATTCAGCCAGAATTCAATACGGCGACCATTAAACCAGGCACCATTATAATTGATGCTCGCATAAAACCGGGGTTCTCTGTTTGTGTAGGCATTACGAATACCCTTTTGCCAGTATTTGCCATCCTCTGTAGCAAATCCGGTTTCCTGATAACCCGAACCGGCATTGATAATAGGCGCGCCGTCACTTCCATAGCCGTTAATAGGATCGTCACCATTTGCCATCTGGTAGGCATCTACCAGTTCCTGTGTGGCAGAATAGCCACCCCAACCACCCATCCCATTAGGGAAGGCTGTTCGGTTCAGGTCATTGGCATCCCAGGTGTTACTCTCATTTCTGGCGAATAATACCTCGCTATTCCAGGGTGTCAGAAAGAGTTCCTGGTAGGATTTTTCAGGGTCTCCACCCGCGGCCTCGTATAAACGGTAGCCACTTGCTTCACTTTGATCAATACAGGCTTTAGCAGCTTCTGCCGCTTTCTGCCACTTATCACTACTGTAAACAAGGGGGAATAAAGCAATACCGTCTTTGTCTCTGACATTCGCATAGTCCGGGTTGCCATTGAAAAGTGGGCTTGCCATATAAAGAAGTAGCCTCGATTTAAGGGCGAGGCAGGCAGCGCGCGTTACCCGGCCATCTTTGTCTGCCGTGTAGTTCATCGGCAAAATAGAGGCAGCCGTATCAATATCGTGCACCATAAAAGTAACAAGATCCTCCAAAGTCGCTCTCTTGTACTGCGTAAAATCTTCCGATGTACTAATTACATGATCAATCAAAGGCACAGGACCATACAATCTGACAAGATTAAAATAGAAAAAAGCACGCAGGAAATGTGTTTCTGCAATCCAGCGACTTTTTTCAGCAGCTGTCATCGGTGTTTTGGCGATATTTTCCAAAAAGACATTTGCTTTGCGGATGCCGTTGTAATTATTGTTCCAATAGTCGGCTACAGGGCCATCGCTGGGGTTCCAGGCACCGGCGATCATGGTTACATTATATTTTTCAGGCCAGGGCATTTCCATTTCATCGGCAGAGCCGGTAAAAGCCATGGCGCCGAATGGGGATAAATATAACTGATCCTGGGGCAGCATATTATACACTGTGGTAAGTGCAGCTTCTGCATAATCCCTATTGGTAAATATAGAATCTAAAGTGAAACTTTCTGCAGGCACTTCATCTAAAAAATGCTTTGTGCAAGAACTAAAGGTAGCCAGGGTAAGCATTAATATGCCCATGCCCATATAGCGAAAATATTTTTTCATGATCCTTACGTATTTTTATATTGAAGGGTTATTGAAAATTTATCTGTAACCCGAAATTGATAATCCTTTGTTGTGGATAACCGGCATGTGAACCTTCGTTGGCTTCCGGGCTGACAATTTTAATCTTGTCCCAGGTCACTAAATTGGTGCTATTGATGAAGAAACGGGTCTTGGAGATATGTAGCTTTTCGGTAACCTTGTCGGATAATGAATAACCAATTTCTGCATTCTGAAACCGCAGATAGCTTGCATCCCGCTGCCAGAGAGTAGATTCCTGGTAGTTGTTCGGGTCATTACCCGGATGAATACCAGGATATTTTGCCATTTTATTATCCGGTGTCCAGCGGTTGTCGTAATACTCACTAAGTACATTCATATTGCCGAAGCCCGGTTGAAAAGCCCACATAGTGGTGCCGTCAAAAAACATACTTGTATTGCCCGTACCGGTAAAATAAACACTCAGATCAAAACCGTTCCAGGCGACGGTTCCACCGAAGCCGAACATCATTTCGGGGGCTCTAGGGTAGCCAATGGCTACCCTATCGTCTACATCAATAATACCATCGCCGTTTATATCTTTGTATTTTATATCACCTGGCATCACATTTTGCTTAAAGGTCTGGACAGGGCTCAGGGCAATCTCTTCTGCGTCTTTGAATAGGCCGATGGCTACCAGCCCAAATGGCTGGCCAATGGAATAACCCTGCTGGCTTAAATAGGCAAACCTGGGGTCTGGCTGATCGTTTTCCAGCACTGTATTGTGCGCGTAGGTAAAGTTGGCTTTAAATGAATAATAAAAGTCACTGCGATCCTTTACTTTGTTTTTAAATTCAAGCATGGCATCCACACCTTCATTTTCGACTTTGCCAATATTCCCATAAGGAATAGAAGTGCCGGGTAGCCCGACATAACCCGGTACGGCTGCCCGTTGCATCAGGATATCCTTTCGGTTCTCTTTAAAGAAATCGGCCTGTAAGGTAATTTTGCCTTCCAGCATTTCCAGGTCCATACCAAGATTTGATTTCATGGAAGTTTCCCATGTAACATTTGGATCGCCTGTCTGCTGCTCGCCCATACCGTTATACCATATAGGGTTTTGGCCAAACGGATAGGTGGTTCCGGTCTGATAAGCCGTTGATAAAAACAAGAACCTGGAACCACCCACCTGATCATTACCTACCTTTCCGTATGAGCCTCTTATTTTCAGGCTATTAATAAAGTCCACTGACCAGAATTTCTCGTTAGACAGTATCCAGCCTACAGAAACGGATGGAAAGAATCCAAACTTTTTTCCTTTCGGGAAATTCTTGGATCCGTTGTATCCAAAATCGAATTCCGCCAGGTAGCGGTTGTCATAATCATAAGAAAGTCTACCGGCTACACCTTGTTGTCTGTAAGGAATATTAAGGATACTTGAAGCAGCTGTCAGATCGATATAATCTCTTTGATTATATAAGATCATCCCGGTAATCGAATGCTTATCCAGTTTGGTTTCATAATTGATTCTTGCCTCATTGTAGATCGAGCGGTTGCTGACATTCACAACACCAAAACCGAGCGGTGTTCCATCGCGGTAGATGGTGTAATTATCCTCGCCGGTTTCCGGATCCTTGCCATTGAATCTTTTTACTTCGAAGGTCTTGAAATGCTGATCATGCGCCTCATTGACCCGGTCATAGGCAAAGGTTCCGCTGACTGATAAGCCTTTGGTCAGTGAAGAAAGGTCCCATTTGGCATTGAACGTCCCCTGGAGGGTACTGAAGTCCTGATGTTCATATCCCGACTGGGTAAGTACTCCCCAGGGATTCTGACCAATATAGGTACCGGCGCCACCTGGTGAACCATCTGGATTGAGCACAGGATAAGCAAGTGCCGGTACAATTGTCAAGGCGTCCAAAACAGACCAGGAGGAATTACCCGGATAATTGCGGTCCTGGATGATACCACCCAAATCTAAATTGATGGTAAGCGATTTAGATAAATTAATACCGACATTGCTCCTGAAATTATAACGCTTCAGGTTGGTATTTGTATTGTAACTATTTAGGTCATCCGTTTTATAAAGCCCGTCTTCCATAGTATACCCTACGTTCACAAAATAGCGTGCAATTTGGTTGCCGCCAGTAACACTTAAGTTATTAATAGTCTGACTGGTATGGTCTTTCATTATTACAGAAGTCCAGTCTACATCAGGATACAAATATGGATCTGATCCGTCTTTAAATTTAGTAAGATCTTCATCCGTCCATCTTTTGTCTGAACCTTCATTCAGTAGGGCTTCATTCATCAAACTGGCATATTCAAAGCTATTGATGTATTTGGGCAACCGAAGCGGGGTTAAAGATGCCCTTTCCGTCCGAAAGAGTATGGAGGGTTTACCAACAACGCCTTCTTTGGTTTTGATCAGGATTACCCCATTAGCGCCGCGTACACCATAAACAGCCGTGGCAGAGGCGTCTTTCAAAATAGTAAAGCTGGCTATTTCTGAAGGGTTAATGGTATTCATATCCCTTTCGACACCATTAACGAGTACAAGCGGTGCTGCATTTACCCAGGTACTTTGGCCCCGGATAAATACCTGTGCAGCATCATAACCGGGCTCGCCAATAGCTTGCCGGGTTATGATGCCGGGCATTTTACCTCCAATGGCATTGGATAAAGAAGGTGTGGCGGTGCGCTGTATATCACTTACTGACATGGAGGATACCGCTCCTGTAACGGAGATCTTCTTTTGGGTACCATATCCTATCACCACAACTTCATTTAAACCTGTATTGAGTGGTTCCATTACAACATTTATGGAATCTCTGCCCGTCACGGAAATTTCCTGGGGTTGATAGCCAACAGACATGAATACAAGGCGTGCTTTTTGGGTAGGAATGGTGATGATGTAATGGCCTTCATCATTTGTTACGACACCTGTCCCTGTTTCTTTCACCTGGACGGATACTCCTGGCATGGGTTTGCCCGCTTCATTAACAACCTGCCCCTTAACCACCAATTCAGATTGAATATCCGCTTTTTGCACCTGCTGGGTACGGGCATCCGGATTGAAGGCTGTTTTGGCATTTACACTCCTTGAAATTAGTATTCCAATTAAGAGCAGTCCGATGATCTCGGCCTTTCTGCAGTAACGATGCAAACAATATATTTTCATGACAGTTAAAATTTGAAAAAGATTAAGCAATATCTCCTCAGTCGCTGCGTATCGTCGTATCAAGTTCATCAATCCAAGCCCTTTAAACAATGACAACTCGACTCAAATGTACAACTAAAAACATTTAAACAAAGATAAACAAAGATATTTTATCATCTTTTTTCCGTGTTTATATTTATCTAGTTAATCATCAATATTTTAAGTCCAATATTTTTTCAACTTTTATTTTTGTCAAACCAAATTTAGCAGGAATATTATCCAAATCCCTTTTATTATAGTCGTAAATCAAGACTCCATCTCTATTATTGTCATATATTTATCCCTAAAACAGACATAAAAAAAGATAAACAAAGATTTAAATGCATCATTTCGGTATTTTGATTAATTTTGAATCCTAAAGCAATCAGGATGTTACAAGAAGAACGTTATAACTTAATTCTGAAGGAGATTAATCTCCACAATAAAGTACTCTCCTCTGATCTTAGCACATTACTAAATGTTACTGAGGATACAGTCAGGCGTGATTTAAAAAATCTGGCCAAATCAGGAAAAGTGTTGAAAGTGCATGGCGGCGCCATCAGTAAGAATTTCAACCATCCGTTTAACTCCAATACGGATGTTTATGCCCAATCAGAAAAACAACAAATTGCTGAAAAGGCATTATCACTGTTAAAAAATGATATGCTGGTATTAATGGAAGGTGGTACTACCCTAATTGAACTTGCAAAAAAAATCCCTGATAATTTAAGAGCGACTTTTTTTACACTCAGTCCCCTGGTAGCGCTGGCATTATCTGAACACCCAAACCTTACTGTATATACAATTGGTGGCAGGCTCAATAAAGACTCCAGCCTTGTGACGGGTGCAAGTGTAATTAATCAATTGACAAACCTACATGTGGATCTTTGCCTGATGGGTGCAAATGCACTCTCTATTGCGGACGGGTTATCTGATTCTGATTGGGATGTAGTTCAGGTGAAGATGGCCATGGTCCGGGCTTCAAAACGCACGGGGATCCTGACAATCGCTGAGAAGCTGAATTCTACGCAAAGAATGGGAGTTTGTGCGATTAACCAGTTGAATTATCTGATTACGGAGTTACCGGAGGATGACAGCAGGCTTATGGCGTATAGGAAACTGGATTTGAAGTTGCTGTAAGGGCGTCAAAGTCGTCATATTGATGTTTTGTTGGTAATAGAACCGGTAGGTCCACAATATTTTCTTCAGTATAATCACTGATGGATCTATATTATCCGGTTGTTATAGATCAATAACAAGAAATCCATATCGATATTCGCGGGAATACCTCCTGTATCACGTCATTTTGATATTATGACGAAATTCCGAGGGACTCATTTTTGTAATCTCCTTAAAATTCCTATTAAAATTGGTGAAATTATCAAAACCGCACGCATAACAAAGCTCAGAACTACTTAAACCGGCTATCGATACTTTAGCCGAACGTTGTTTTATCTTTACAATTATAGAGAATATTGGAAAGTTGTGTCCCAATTACATAGTTGCTTTTATGCATAATATGTGGGATTTTGCTAAATATTTTATTACTTTTGCATATTGAATTAAATATTTTAAAAATGAATCGTATAATAGAATTGTTAGGGCAATAGGGTTAAAACCGAAATGGTTAGCGGTACAATTGGGTAAAAGCTATAACATGATTAACTCCTTTGCTCAAAAAAGAAGGCAACCAAGTTTTGAATACTTCCTGGAAGTAATTAAAGAAATATAAAAGCTTAAAGGAGATACGCAGTTTATATTAGCTACCCCATAATGCGCGTATTCCTGTATTTGGAGATAGTGAAAGGTAGTGGCCTGTAATCTTGATGAGAAAAAGATCACCATGTATGCGGGCGCGATCGATAAGCACATAGATCAATGTTTCATTGTTAACATAATGCAAAGTGGGATGAAGCATTTAACCGAAGCATAAATATTTATAGTATTTTGAACATTGAAAAATTGAAATAAATGAATGCAATTGAACTTTTAGATATAATCAACTCAGGTGAGACCAGTAAAGTGCAGTTCAAAAGGGAGATTTCTAATGATGATGCAATAGCAGCAGAAATGATTGCTATGTCGAATACAAAAGGCGGGTTTATTCTTTTTGGAGTGGAAGATAAAACCGGTAGAATTACAGGATTAGATTTTAATCAACTTCGAGATTATAATAGTAGATTAGCAACTATTGATAAGGTAAAACCACAGATTTTTATTATAACAGAAGTCGTTACAGTTTCTTCTGCAATGGAGGCGAATAAGGTATTAGTTGTTGAAATTTCTGAAGGAATAGCCCGACCATATAAGGATAGAAATGGAGTTATTTGGGTAAAGCAAGGAGGTGATAAAAGAAAATTAACCGATAATAATGAACAGTTAAGATTATTTCAAAAGAGCGGTTTATTATATTTAGATGAAATGCAGGTGCCTCATACTTCCATTGATGATGTAGAGCTTTCCAAAGTTGAAAAGTATATTGAGGCTATTCAAAAAACCGAAGTTGATATAAAAAATCAAATAGACGGCAAGTTGTTAAACAACCTTAACATAATAAAAGGTGGTCAAATTACCCTAGGAGGATTATTGTTTTTCACAAAAAATCCTCAGAAATGGAGACCCGTATTTTGCATTAAAGCTGTTTCGTTTTTTGGAAATAGTATTGGTGGCTCAGACTACCGAAGTAGCCAGGATATTATTGGGACCATTCCAGAAATGTTTGAAGAAGGAATCCGATTTTTTACCTCAAATCTGCAACACCTTCAACAGGGAGCAAATTTCAATTCGGTAGGTAAATTGGAAATTTCACGTATCGCATTGGAAGAACTTTTACAAAATGCTTTAGTTCATAGAGATTATTCAAAAAATGCACCTATAAGATTGATGATTTTTGATAATCGAATTGAGATTGTCAGCCCTGGGGCTTTGCCTAACAGTTTGACAATTGAAAATGTCAAAATGGGAAATGCTGTAGTTCGGAATAATCTATTAGTTTCTTATTGTTCGAAATTAATGAATTATAGAGGATTTGGTTCAGGTATTACGAGAGCTATAGAAAATCAACCAGATATTGAATTGACTAATGAGGTGGATGGCGAACAGTTTCGCGTAGTCATTCCCAGGCCAAATGCCACATTCAATTCTGTACCTCCTCGACTTTCAAAATAGTGTCTGCCCGAAAACTAAAAGAAAAATTTCAGTTTTATGAAGGAATCTCCCTCTCTATTTATTTTTCTCTTGTTTTTTTCTTTTTTGAGAAGGGAAGCGAATATTGTAATAGGGAATCAACAAATCACCAAAGCGGAGAATTTTCGCACAATTGTCATATAAGTTTATTTTCACTTCTATTGCGAAATAATAAATATTTATAAATCAAGCATATAGATAAAGCAAAGCCTGTTTGACAATGAGGTTTCGCCTTTTTAATCCACCAAAGCAATAGCCATAAATAACTATACTAAGCGGCCTTGAATGTCGGCGGCGGATTGCAAGCCAGGTATCCCCCGCCAGGGTGATTTTTGTCTTGCGTTTTCTTTTCATCTTTACTTTCTAATTCTTATGTGATGAAAAAAATGATACTATTTTCCGTATGCCTTTTCCTGACTGCAGGCATCTATGCCCAACAAATCGTTTACGTGAGTGCAAGTGCTACCGGCACTGGTAGCGGTACCAGCTGGACCGATGCCTTTACAGATTTTCAGGCGGGCGTGAATGCCGCCGTATCCGGAGATACAGTATTTGTCGCCGGGGGCATATACCAGCCTGCCAGCGGGCAGTCGTTTTTCATGAAAGACGGGGTAAAGATCTATGGCGGCTTTGCCGGGACAGAAGGCAGCCTTGGTCAGCGCAACTTAGCTGCGGGAGACACCAGTATATTAAAAGGAAGCGGATATAGTGTTATCCGCAATGATAATGCGTTGAATACGACCGCTGTGCTGGATGGATTTAAGATTACAGGTGGAACCGCAAATCAGGGCTATCCGGGAAACTGTGGAGGAGGAATATATAACGGTAATAGCAGTTCGCCATTATTGACTAATCTGATTATCACAGAAAATACAGCCACCTACGTCGGCGGTGCCATGTACAACCTCAATGGTAGCAGCCCGGTCCTTTTTAATGTGATCTTCACTAAAAATTCCGCTGTGAATGGCGGGGCGATATATAACATGACAGGCTGTAGTCCCCGTGTCATCAATACCACTTTCTGGAAGAATGTGGCGCCTTCAGGCGGAGCCGCCATGTATAATTATTCAGCAAACGCACCCGTACTCATCAATGTGATTATGTGGGGCAATGAACTTTCTGGCGGTGGCGACGGACCGTCAGCCTCTATCTATAATGCATTCGCAGGGGCTCAGCCTGTCGTATCTCATAGTCTTATTGCCCACTGCTTCGGAAGCGGTGCAAGTTGGGCATATTATGTCGGAACAGACGGTGGATCAAACATTGACACCGACCCGAAGTTTATAGATCCTGTGAATGGCAATTTCGGTTTAAAAATTAACAGCCGGGCCATTAATGCAGGCGATAACGCCGCAATCCCTACCGGATATTCCAGTGACCTGGCAGGGGACGGCCGCATTTTTAACCAGGCTACCGGTGGCCTGGTAGACATTGGCGCCTATGAATATCAGGGCAATCCCCTGCGCCCTGACGCCGGAGGCACCCTTTATGTGAACAGCACAGCCGCCACCGGCGGCGATGGGAGCAGCTGGGCAAAGGCTTTGCAGTCCTTTGATTTTGCCTTACATGGTGGCACTATTGTTAATGCTCAGGCTGTAACAGTACCGGTAGATTCGCTGCGGCAGATATGGGTGGCTAAAGGCACCTACCAGCCGGATACGGCCGGTCATAGCTTTTTCATGATGCCCAAGGTGAAAATATATGGTGGCTTTGCCGGAACTGAACCAAGCCTGGCCATGCGGAATCTGAACGCCAATGACACCTGTTTTTTAAAAGGAAATGGCAGTTCTGTTATCCAAAATATGAACAGTGGACTGGATAGTACATCCCTGTTAGACGGGTTTTGTATTACTGGTGGTCATCCCTCAGGGATGACCACCACCGACGGAAGTGGCGGCGGCATCCTGAATCAGTCCGTTTCTCCTGTATTAAGCCATCTGATCATCAAAGATAATAGCGCTTCTATGGGTGGCGGGATGTTTAATATTGCAGGTGCTGCACCTCATTTAACTGATGTTATCATTACTGGTAATACGGCCCAGACCGGAGGGGGTATAGAAAATTTTACGGCTTCGCCTGTTTTGAGAAATGTCAGCATTACCGCTAATACGGCGCAAATGGAAGGCGGGGGTATGTATAATGGAAACAGCGCTTCGCCAGTATTAACCAATGTACTGATCAGTGACAATAAGGTAACAGCCGGTTTCGGCGGAGCAATGACTAATTATAACCTTGCCAGCCCATTGCTGACCAATGTGACCATGACTGCTAACACCGCGTCCAGCCGGGGTGGCGCGATGCACAATTATATTCAATCTTCTCCCATATTAACCAATTGCATCCTCTGGGGTAATAGTGCGGTTAATGGACAGGAGATTTGGAACAGTAGCGCTGCTACCGTGAGCTTCCATTACTGTCTGTATGCCGGCGGCCCGGATGATATCGTAGAGAATGCCGGTTCTTCTACGGTAGCGGATGCGCATTCCATTACGATTGACCCGCAATTTGCCGATGCCTCGAACCATAACTACCAGTTATCGGCCGGCAGTCCGGCTATCAATGCCGGTGTGAGTGATAGTATTACCGCTGATAATACAACCGATGTAGCCGGCAAGCCGCGTATTTTTAATAAAGTCGCCGGCGGCGTGGTGGATATGGGTGCTTATGAATACCAGGGGCCGCTTCATCCTGGCGCAAATGGCGTGCTATACGTGGACAGTGCAGCGGCTCCGGGAGGAGACGGCAGCAGCTGGGCGACCGCTGTTACGCAACTCTCAGATGCGCTGAAGACAGCGGCCGAGCTCAACTTGGCGGCACCAGGCACTGCAAAAGAGATATGGGTCACTTCCGGAACCTATTATCCATCATATACACCGGTCACGGAACTTGACAACGGTGATCCCGTGTCTGTTCGTGACAGAACCTTTATGCTTGTACAGGATGTGCCGATCTACGGAGGCTTTAATGGTACCGAAACAAGTGCCGGTGAACGTTCGCCAGTAACAGGTAAAGGAACTGTGCTCAGTGGCGATATCGGTGTGCCGGGCGATCTCTCTGACAACGCATATCATGTTGTTACAGCTATTGGTGATGGAACCAAGGATATCTTCACCGGGCTTGGCAATCTGACTATTGCAGGTGGTAATGCCAACGGCGCTTCCTCTTATTCCTTAAACGGGCATACTGCACTTCAGCGTCAGGGCGGTGGGGTCTATCTAGGCAAGGCTAATCTTGCTTTTGCAAATTGCCTGTTTGCAGGCAACCGGGCCTTAAAGAAAGGCGGTGCCATTATGAACGTATCAGGGGCCCTCTCGATTTCTAATTCCACATATGTTATCAACTGTACTTTTGCCGACAATGATGCAGAAGCGGGAAAAGCGATCTACAACTATCAGACCCCCACGCCCATATTGATCGTCAACAGCATCGTTCTGGGAAGTGTCGCGTATGAAGGCCCGTCTCCGGTTGTCAATTTTAGTCTGGTGGAAGGGCTGCCCGCAGATCCGGCAAATGGGGATCTTGATGGTAGTATAGATCCTCAGTTTGTAGATGCTTCGGGTGGCAATTACAGGTTAACAGCCGGTAGCCCGGCTGTTAATGCGGGCGGTAATTTCGTTATTAATATGACGGATAATCCGGTTGACCTGGATGGTAACCCCCGTATTACGGATTATATCACCGGTGGGATCGTAGATATGGGCCCCTATGAATACTATAACCCGGTCTTGCCCGTAAAGATGAGCCCCTTAAGCGGCGCGGTAAGTAATACGGGTCATGCGATGCTTTCCTGGAAATCTTTTTCGGAAATCAACAACAAAGGATTTCTGGTGCAAAGTTCAATAGATGGGAACCATTTTGAAAATGGCAGTTTAGTTCCGTCGAAGGTTCCGGGTGGCAACAGTACGACCCCATTTGACTACACCTTTGATGCGGGTCTGTTGACGGGGGTAAGATATTACCGATTAGTTCAAACAGACATCAACGGTAAAATCACGTATTCTAATGTCATTCATTTAGCAGCAAACAATGCCGGCTTTACGATCAAAGCATATCCTAACCCAGCACATAATATTGTGCATATTCACATCGACGGGGAGCAGTTTGCTAATGGTCAGCTGATGATCGTCGCAGCGACGGGTAGCATAGTAAGAGTTCAAAAGATAACCGGCGCCGATACTAAAATAGACCTGTCAGGGCTTAACGCTGGCATTTATATGCTGAAATATACGGATGGCAGGCATACTTCGACACTTAAAATTATAAAAGATTAGATTAGGTCTTCCGGGGGCTAAATTTGTGCACATGATTTCTATAGCTAATGTCATTAACCTAAGGGAGCATATGGGCTTATTATAGGAGGTTGTGTAACTATGGGAAGAAGTTCGAGCAAAATAAAGCGCTCATTGAAGATGCTATCCAGGCGGTCTTCTTGGTCCTATTGCTCCACCACAAGATATTCAGCCACTTCACGGTTTTCAGAAGAGAAAGAAATCCCTACCGCTAATTTCTTCCTTGTATCTGCCAGGTAAGGCTGAAGATAACCCTTGGATACAATCTGCTGCAAGGCTTCACCTGCTGTTCCATCCAGTTTTAGCTCCAACACGTAAATATAGCTGTCTGTCTTCACGAGTATATCACATCTACCTTTAGCACTGTGTACTTCGGTATAGAGATCCATCCCCGCCAGTTTGAAGGCAAGAAACGTGACAACTGTGAAAATAGACTCCGTTCCGGCATTCCAGTGATCATAAGGAATGGTCCCTATCAGGGAGTTAAGCTGACTGACCAGCCCGGCGATATCTCCGTCACTTAGGACTTTCTAAGGTCTGCTACCAAGGCCACGGAATCTTGGGAGGATATCTCACGGTAAGTACTTAGAAGACCATCTAAAAGGCTGGCCTTCACCTCCCGGTTCGGGTAACCAAGTTCGAATACTTGGCCATCTGGGCTGATATTTTTGATTGTCAGATAGCCTGTCTGGAAGAGCAGCGCACCAGCATTGGGGTTGTCTACATCGAAGGTAGATAATGCCAGGCTACCCATCCGGATACCTTCGACATCATATTGGGAACGTTTTTTAAGCTGGCTAAGCAGAAAGGTAGGTGTCCCAGTGGCAAACCAGTAATTACGAAAAACAGGCTCAGCCATGAAATTCAGCAGGGAAAAAGGGTTATAGACCCAGGTTTGCATATTCCAAGTATAGCCATTATACCAGTCCTTGATCTGAGATAGAATATCCGGCCTGTCTTTTTGCAGTGCACTTATTTCCTGCGCAAAGTTCTTTTCCAGTTCAACCTGTGTGATCCCCGCAATGCCGCCATACTGAGAAACTAGAGTGATATCACGCAAATTATTCAAGTCAGAGAAAATACTCACTCGGCTAAATTGGCTCACACCGGTAATCAGCAAAAGACGGATGTATTTGTCACTGGCTTTCAAAATGGAATAGAAGCTTTTCATGATAGAACGATTGGTTTCCAAAACATCGGGATCGTCTAAAAAATCAATAATTGGCTTGTCATACTCGTCCACCAATATTACGACCCGGCCTTTTAAAGCTGCCTTCTCAATCAGTTCTCTAAAGCTATCTTTTATATTATCTCCCGATATTTCAACACCGATTCTTTCGGCATTTCTTGTAATCCCCCGGTTAATGGCTTCGCTAAGTCCTACTTCTTTGTAGGGCAATTCTGCGAAATCAAAATGAATAACCGGATGCGTCTTTGTCCAGTTCCATTTATCATGGATCCACAAGCCTTCAAAAAGCTCCTCACTACCATTGAACAACTGTTCAATGGTATCAACCAGCAAGCTTTTGCCGAAGCGTCTTGGGCGGCTCAGGAAATAATACTTGCCCGTTTCCACTAGCAGGTGGATAATTTCCGTTTTATCTATATAAACATAGCCACCCTTACGGATTTCCGTGAAACTTTGAAGGCCAATGGGGTATTTTCGTAACATACAACGAAGATGCGAAGATTCCTTTTGTTTATCACAATTCGGAGATAGCCAACCTAAAATCTATGATATAGCTATTGGATCATGAAATCTATATCTCCTTTTAACAAAACTATCCTTAC
>DATJDF010000363.1:0-2383 GCA_035497555.1 Arachidicoccus sp.
AAGAAGCTTTTGCACGTGATTTGTATGTTTTAATTCCCCCATGACGACTACACCAATTTAATTTTATCTAAATCACTATAAATCAACAACATAATTATTCTCCTAAAGTTAACTGTTTTAAGACCGAAAACACTTCAACATCCATTTTTGAAAATCCAAACCACTTTTTCCCCAAATCTTTCAGTGATGCACCAATATGGTACAATTCTTTATCATCAATGATCAAAAATCGGTCGTGAGCCGTTTTTAATTCCGTCAGTGAAATAGCCGGGTATTGTTGGTTGTGTTTTTCTAAGTCTAATTTCAAGTTTTTGCTAATGGTTTTGGTATAACATACGCAATTCACTCCTTTTTTACGTTTGTTCAACAGGGTAAAAACGGAATCGTCTAAATAATTGTCTATCAAGATTAAAGAATGCTTGGCTTTTCTAATTAAATCCGAAACAAAATTATAAGCATCAAAAACTTGTCCATCGAAAAAAATGCCTTTTTGTGGCAACTCGCTTTGTTCTAATGCACTAAAAATCTGGCTAAATTTCTGATCATGTTCAATCAGTTTGTTTTCAATATTTGAGAATCGTAAGTGCTGAATTGTTTCCTGCCCAATAATCCTTCGCATTTGCACAAATGCGTTCATAATCTGCACACTGACCCTTATAGCTACATCGCTACGTAGAACAGCTGACAGCATTGCAACACCCTGCTCGGTGAAAGCGAATGGAAGCGTACGCCTTCCTCCATGGCCAGAACTTGAGGTCACAATTTGTGACCGCAAGCCCTCATATTCCAGATCCGTCAGTTGAAAGTGAAATTCTTCTGGAAACCTAGCTAAATTCCGTTTCACTGCCTGATTAAGTACTTTAGTATCAACCTGGTAAAGATCCGCCAGATCGCGATCCAACATGACTTGTTCACCCCGGAGCGCGTATATACGGTTCCCGATTGACTTTTGCGATATGATTAGTTCCTTACTCATATTTGATCCGTTTCAGATTTTCATTAATTACCTTATTCAATTTCGCCTCTTCTTTCAATTGCGCCTCAAACTCTGATTTCAGTGCAGTAAAACGTTCGGCAAAATCAAAATCATCCTCCTCATCGGGCAGCCCAACGTACCTGCCAGGAGTAACCACATAATCCAATTCTTTTACTTTACTGATCGGTGCAGATGCACAAAAACCCGCAACATCCTCATAATTACCCTTTTTATTACGCCAACTATGGTAAGTGCCAGCAATTCTTGAAATATCTTCTGCTGAAAGCTCCCGAGTCCGCCGATTGATCAGATGCCCTAGGTTCCGGGCATCAATAAATAAAATCTCCTTACTACGGTCTCTGAACTTTCCGTTTTTGCGGTTACGGCTCATAAACCATAATGCAGCAGGTATTTGGGTATTTAAAAAGAGTTTAGCTGGCAGGTTTACGATACAATCAATTAATCCTTCCTCAATCAGTGCTTTTCTGATATCCCCCTCGCCTGATGTCTTAGATGTCAACGCGCCTTTTGACAAAACAACCCCGGCTTGTCCGCTGGGAGCTAAATGGTAAATAAAATGCTGCAACCAGGCAAAATTGGCATTGCCGGTCGGTGGTACACCAAATTGCCAACGTCCATCCTTACGCATGAGATCTCCGCCCCAGTCACTTACGTTAAAAGGTGGATTCGCAATAATATAATCAGCTTTAAGGTCCTTGTGAGCATCATTCAGGAAAGACCCCTCGTTATTCCATTTTACCTGTGAGCTATCGATACCACGTATAGCCAGGTTCATCTTTGCCAATCGCCAGGTGGTCTGGTTGCTTTCCTGACCATAAATAGAAATATCATTTACGCTGCCCCTGTGGTTTTCGACAAACTTTTCAGATTGAACAAACATTCCACCAGAACCACAACATGGATCAAATACACGCCCCTTAGTTGGTTCAAGCATTTCAACCAACAATTCAACTACGCTTCTAGGTGTATAGAACTGTCCCCCCTTCTTGCCTTCTGCCAAGGCAAATTCACCCAGAAAATATTCAAATACGTGCCCCAGGACATCAGCGCTTCTGGATTTAGCATCCCCAAGGGCGATATTACCCACCAAGTCAATCAGTTCTCCCAAGCTAGTTGGGTCAAGATTTTGACGGGCAAACACTTTAGGCAAGACACCTTTCAGGGAAGGGTTTTCCTTTTCAATGGCGTCCATAGCATCATCCACAAACTTGCCAATTTCTGGTTGTTTAGCTTTGGATTGAAGATAACTCCATCTGGCATCCTGGGGAACAAAGAATACGTTTTCTGCTTTGTACTCATCTTTGTCCTCCGGATCAGCACCACTATCAACATCACCACTCAATTTAGCATAAAGATCCTCGAACGCGTCGGAGATATATTTCAAGA
>DATJDF010000364.1:0-7663 GCA_035497555.1 Arachidicoccus sp.
TTTTATGCAACCGGCTAATTCAGCCAAAAGAACCCGGGAGGCAGTTATCCTTAATTCCTCTTCAGTAAACAGGGCGGATTACGATTTTACAGTGTCTAAGGACGGAACAGGAGACTTTAAAACATTGCAGGAAGCGATTAATGCTATCCCGGATTACCGCAGACAGGTCACGAGCGTATTTATCAAAAATGGAACTTATAAGGAAAAAATTATAATCCCTGAGTCTAAACAAAATATTGTCTTCACGGGTCAGGACAGTGCAGCTGTCATTATAACTTACGACGATTATGCTTCCAGATTGAACAGCCTGGGAGAAGCCATGGGCACTTCAGGATCTGCCGGATTTTATATCTATGGGATAAACATCACCTTTAAGCATATTACTTTTCTGAACAGCGCGGGGCCGGTAGGGCAGGCAGTAGCGGTACTTGTGGCCGGAGACTGCATTCAGTTTATAGGCTGCAGGTTTTTAGGAAACCAGGATACTTTATATACCTATGGAAAAAAGAGCAGACAATATTATCTGAACTGTTATATAGAAGGCACGGTCGATTTTATTTTCGGCGCTTCTACCGCGCTATTTGATCGTTGTACTATATATGGTAAGGGTAAGGGTTATTATACAGCTGCCGCTACACCCGAAGGACAGGACTTTGGTTATGTTTTCAGACATTGCCAGATAACAGGCAGCGGCGAGCCGGGCCGCTTTAAGCTGGGCCGTCCCTGGCGGCCTTATGCAAAAACCGTGTATCTCTACTGCCAGATGGACGGGCTGGTTGCTCCAGCCGGTTGGGACAACTGGCAAAATGAGGCAAACGAGAAAACAGTGTATTACGGTGAATATAAAAATCTTGGGCCGGGCAGTGCATTGGATAAACGCGTTTGCTGGAGCAAACAACTCTCATCGGTGGAGGCGGCGACATATACAATTGAAAATATATTTGGGGACTGGACCCCGGTTAGTAATTGACTGGAAGAGCAATCTGGTTGCTGGGTAATCGTCATCCTCATGGCTGTCCTTGCCGAGGTACACCTGAAAAAAGGAGCTACTATGCACAAAATATTGATTCTCCAAGCTCAAACATCAAAAAAGTAGTAGACGCTTGGCTTGGTTTCAACCGGAAATGGGGTGCAATGGCTTCTAAAAAGCGCAAATTTCCTAGTGCAACCGTTACCGGGAACAATTGCGTAAATAAATACACCCGTTTGTGACCAGACTGTTTTTTGATTAAATAGCTTTGGGAAACATGAGCAGTAATGTGCTGTATGGAGCAATTACCGGGACTGAAAGGTGCTCTGCTCATTTTTCGATAAGGGATCTATATTTTATATTTCGTGCGTCCCTGGTAAATTAAAAGAATTTATGGTTAATATCCAGCTATCAAAACAAAAAGCAGTGGAGCCGCTACCGGACTACTGTTACAATTTCATCAAATTTTTAACATTATGAGATCAGGCCGCTTCATCCGACCTCCTAAAACGAGTGAACACAAGGCAAATTTAAGGCCAGGACGGTTCGCCATTTTGGTATGCTGTACGCTGTTATTAAGTGCATTTTCCTGTCAGTTAAAGGCGCAGGACCATTTCAATAATCTTCCTGAAGTAGATGCTTCAAAGTGGACGGCACTTGAAAACCTTAAAATCAGTGATTTTAAAAAAGATACACTGCTGATTTCATCCTTTGGAGCTGTCCATGATGGGATTACCTTAAATACGATTTCGATCCAAAAGGCGATTGATGCCTGTAGTGATAAAGGGGGTGGTGTCGTATTCATTCCGGCCGGGCTTTGGCTCACGGGACCTATTGTCCTTAAAACCGGGGTTAACCTCCATATTGAACGCGGGGGGGTATTGCAATTTACGGGCGACTTTAATCAGTATCCTCTGGTAGCAACCAATTACGAAGGACTTAAGGCTGCAAGGTGTCAGGCACCTATTTCTGCTAAGGACCAAAACCATATAGGTATCACAGGAGCCGGTATCATCGATGGCGCCGGAGATAGCTGGCGCATGGTGAAACGAGATAAGCTAACTACTTCCCAGTGGCAAACACTGGTGTCCTCAGGTGGGGTGGTGGATAAAGCGGACCGCATTTGGTATCCTTCCAAGGGCTCACTTCTAGGCGCCGGATTGAAAAAACCGGGTGTGCTGGAAGCGGGGAAATCCTTATCGGACTACAAAAACATTAAAGACTATCTCCGACCTAATTTGCTTTCCCTCATTGGGTGTAAAGACATTTTACTTGAAGGTGTAACATTCCAGAATTCCCCTGCATGGTGTCTCCACCCTTTGCTATGTGACAATATCGTTATCCGTGGTATCTATGCGAAAAATCCATGGTACGGACAAAACGGTGATGGTCTTGATCTGGAATCCTGCAAAACCGTGCTGATAGAAAACAGCACTTTTGACGTAGGCGATGATGGTATTTGTATGAAATCAGGCCGTGATGAACAAGGAAGGAAAAGAAATGTACCCACTTCAAATGTACTTATTCAATTTTGTACCGTGTATCATGCTCATGGTGGTTTTGTGATCGGCAGCGAGATGTCTGGCGGTGTGAACAATGTCGCGATACGTCACTGTAATTTCATAGGCACTGATATTGGGTTGCGGTTTAAAACAACACGTGGCCGGGGTGGCATTGTTGAAAATATTTTTGCCAGTGGCATCAATATGCAGGACATTAAAGGTGATGCTATTCGCTTTGACATGTACTATGCTGCACAGGATCCAGTGCCACTGGTAGGCGAAAGCCGTCAGCAGCCTAAAAAAGTAACCGTTCCTATAAGTGAGGCGACACCTCGTTTCCGGAATTTCTTTATTAAAAATATTGTGTGTAACGGCGCTGATCATGCACTTTTTTTCAGAGGGCTTCCGGAAATGCCTATACAGTCCATTTATCTTAAAAATCTTGTTATGAAAACCCGCCGTGGAATTGAAATGACGGAAGCTGACGGCATTTTTATTAAAAACATGCAATTGGTGACCACGCAGACCGGTGTTACGCCCCTTATTTTGGATAATGCCCGAAATCTGCTTCTTAGCAATATTACAGCCATACAAGAGGGCGCCAAAAGGAACACAAATCAGACAGGATCTATGCATTTACAAATCAGTGGTAAGGAATCCAAAAATATCAAATTACAAAATAGCAGCTTTAATGGCAGTAAGTCAGCCGTGATACAGTATACATCAGATGCAGCAAAAAATGCTGTTCAGGTAAATTAATTTGAATATGAATGTTCCGCGTAAATAAAAATTCATCAACTTAAAATGTGTTTCTAATCCAAAATTACTATGAAAATACAATACAAAGTAAAGACAAGACTGCAACGCCATATTCTAGGCATAAAAGTAGAAATTATACTTTTATGTCTTTGTATGGCAGCCTTCGCCTGTGGACAACAGAAGGCCGACGGGGAAGCAACGAATGGCAATGCTGGAAAAGATGCAGTCATCAGCCAGGCAGATGGTCGCCTTGCAGACTCATTAGCGGGCCGTATGGCTCAGACCGTAATGCGGCTTTGGAAAGATCCTATTGCCAATAAAAAGTCTTCCTTTTCAAAATGGAGTTATGACGAAGGCGTTGTTTTAAAAGGATTCGAAGGCCGGTGGCTTCTGACCGGAGACGCCAGTTATTACAACTATATTCAGAATAGCATTGCCGATTTTGTCCAGAAAGACGGCCATATCAGAACTTATGACAGTACTTCTCTAAAACTGGATGATATTAATACCGGCAAACTCATTCTGACCTTGTACCGGGTGACAGAAAAGCCTTACTATTGGCAGGCGGCGACTTCACTTAGAAATCAGCTAAGTCGCCAACCAAGAACCTATGATGGAGGTTTCTGGCATAAGAAGATCTATCCCAATCAGATGTGGCTGGATGGCCTTTACATGGCAGCACCATTTTATGCGGAATATGCATTATTAAATGGTGAAGACACTACTTTTAATGACATCGGTAAGCAGTTTGTTTTGATGGAAAAACACAGCATTGATGCAAAAACCGGCCTACTTTATCACGGCTGGGACGCTTCAAAAGAGCAGGCATGGGCAGACAAGACCACCGGTGTTTCAAAAAACTTCTGGGGTCGGGCAGTGGGCTGGTATGCCATGGCGATCGTAGATGCCCTGGATTATTTCCCGGAGAATCAGCCCTACCGGGATTCCATGGTGGACATACTGGGTCGACTCGCTAAGGGGGTCGTGCATTATCAGGACAAAGAAAGTCATCTTTGGTGGCAGGTCCTTGATAAAGGCGGTGAAAAGGATAATTACTTAGAAGCTTCCGCTTCCTGCATGTTTGTATATGCACTCGCTAAAGGGGTCCGGAAAGGATATCTGTCCGAGGAATATTTAAAAGCAGCCGACGCCGGTTTTAAGGGAATCGTTTCAGCATTTATTAAGGATAACCAGGGCCAGCTGGAACTATCAGGTACTTGTGCTGTAGCCGGTCTGGGTGGTAAACCCTACCGTGACGGCACTTATGATTACTATGTAAAACAGCGTCCCGTCATCAATGACGCAAAGGGAATCGGCGCTTTTCTGCTTGCTGCTAATGAGATCCAGATGGGAGCGGAGCAGTTTAATGGTCATGCGAATGGTCTGCAAAAAGTAGTCTTATTGGATAATTATTTTAACCACGAAACCAAAAAGAATTATCAGGGGCTGACAGCTCCTTTCCATTACGTCTGGCAAGACCGGGCCAATAGTGGATTTTCTTTATGGGGTGATGTGTTTCACATACTGGGTGCCAAAACCAGTACACTTACAACGGCACCCAGCCCAGCTGCACTTAAACAGGCCGGGATCTACCTAATTGTGGATCCGGACACAGAAAAAGAGACTGCTCAACCCAATTTTGTTCGGTCCAAAGATGTGGATGTAATTAAAGCCTGGGTAAAACAGGGAGGTATGCTGGTGCTACTGGCTAATGACTCACTCAATTGTGAATTTACCCATTTTAATACACTTGCAGACGCATTTGGACTCCATTTTGATGGCAATAGCCTCAATAGAGTACAGGGACACCAGTTCGAACAAGGAGCTGTTGCCATCCCTGAAAACAGTCCTATTTTCAAAAACACACAAAAAGTATATATCAAGGAAGTATCTACCTTAAAACTGGAAAAAGATGCTGAGCCAGTATTAAAATTGAAAGATGGTGAAGTTATTGGCGCGCTGCGTCATTATGGCAAGGGGACAGTGCTGGCCATTGGTGATCCATGGCTCTACAATGAATATGTTGATGGTCGCAAATTGCCTGGCCAGTTCCAGAATTACCAGGCAATGACAGATCTAAGCAAATGGCTGTTAAATCAGGTAAAGACAACTAAGTAAAATTTATATAACAATAAAAAATAAAAAATAATCGTTTCATGCAGGACACTTTGCAAGCCAGGCCCCAACTTTCCAAATCAAGTTTGCCGCTCATTAAAAATATTACCACACCACAGGTATCCATCATGGATTTACCAGAAAAGGTATTACAGTTCGGGACCGGTGTTTTATTAAGAGGCTTGCCGGACTATTATATCGACAAGGCCAATAAAATGGGCGCTTTCAATGGCAGGATCGTCGTCGTTAAATCTACTAGCCAAAACAGGGCAGATGAATTCAGTGAGCAGGATGGTCTGTATACGCTTTGTATGCGTGGTTGGCAAAATGGTCAGTCATTTGCTCAGGACATCATTAATTGTTCGATTAGCCGCGTTATCGATGCAAATGCGAACTGGAAGGAAGTTATTAAATGTGCAGCTAACCCTGAAATGAAGATCATCTTCTCCAATACCACGGAAGTAGGTATCCAATTGGACAAAGAAGACAAAATCAGTGCTACCGAACCGCCACGTTCATTTCCGGGTAAACTGGTATCTTTTCTTTATGAAAGGTTCAAAATATTCGAAGGTGATCCTGGGATGGGTATGGTGATTGTTCCTACTGAACTGATTGCGGACAATGGCCGGACGCTAGAAGCTATCTGCCTGGAACTGGCAAAAATTGCGGACTTAGAACCAGCCTTTATTTTATGGTTGGAAAAGTCCAATGAGTTCTGTGATTCGCTGGTAGACCGGATCGTTGCCGGGAAGATGCAGGAAGCGGAAGCAGCGGAAGTAGAGGGACAACTGGGATATAAAGATAAGCTGATGATTATGTCAGAAGTCTACGGTCTATGGGCCATCGAGACGGAAAGTAAAGATGCAGCAGCCGTACTCAGCTTCGATATAGCAGACAGTGGCGTGATCGTGACACCCAATATTGAGAAGTATCGTCATCTTAAACTCTTTTTATTAAACGCGCCGCATACTTTTACCTGTGTGCTCGCCCAGGCGGTGGGTTTCCAGTTTGTGAATGAAGCTATGGCTGACAAAGATTTTAATAACTTTATCAGTCATTTATTAATGGAAGAAGCAGTGCCTGCGGTAGTCAACGCAGACACCACCAAAGAAGAAGCGGTTAGTTTTGCCAGAGATGTACTGGACCGGTTCAGAAACCCTTATATTAATCATCAGTGGAGCGATATCTCAAAACAAATGACCCTAAAAATGGTCATGCGCTGTATTCCGCTCATTCAGGCCTACAGGGAAAAATTTGACGCGTTGCCGCCATTTATGATCCGCGGATTTGCAGCCTATCTCTTATTTTTGAAAACAAAAAGTGAAGGTTCAGAAAATTACAGTTCTCTTAACGGTCACCAATTTAAGGTAACTGACGCAAAATCAGCTACTTTGCAAAAACACTGGCAATCGGCTGACACCGTTACTGCCGTTAAAAATATATTGTCAGATAGACAACTTTGGCAAATGGATCTAACCGGTATACCTTTGCTGGAGCAGACGGTAATCAAGGCCGTTTTAGAATTGGAACAAAGAATTACGTTAAATTTTTAAGTGATGGAAAATAAGTTTCTAAAAGTGCATCCTGATGATAATGTTGTTGTGGCATTACAGGATTTGGCAAGTGGGACGGCGTTAAAATTGGAGAACCAAGTTATTACTTTACTGGATGATGTAAAAGCCAAACATAAATTCCTGGACCAGGACCTGAAAAAAGGAGATCAGGTGCGGATGTATGGTGTACTGGTAGCCATTGCTAATGAGGATTTGAAGAAAGGCAATGTATTGACCACAAAGAATGTACATCACGCTGCCTCTTCATTCAAAGTTAGAGAGCATAAATACCGGTGGACCCAACCGGATGTCAAAAAATGGTCAGATCGTAAGTTTATGGGTTACCACCGTAGTGATGGCAATGTAGGTGTGGCGAATTACTGGCTGGTTATTCCTATGGTTTTTTGCGAAAATCGCAATGTGGATGTCATGCGTGAAGCGCTATTAGATCAGCTGGGCTACCAGACGCATAACAAGTATAATCAGTTTACCCGGAATTTGGTTGACCTGTATAAGGCTGGCCGGACAGTGACGGAAATTTTGGAGGAGGAATTTGAAAATGATAAAGCAGGTGGACACCATCCTTTATTCCCTAATGTGGACGGAATTAAGTTTTTAACCCACCAGGGCGGGTGCGGCGGTATCCGTCAGGATGCTGTGACTTTATGTGGCCTGCTCGCAGGTTATATTACGCATCCCAATGTTGCGGGTGCCACTGTACTGAGTCTGGGCTGCCAGAATGCCCAGGTAGATATCCTGCAGGA
>DATJDF010000365.1:0-2742 GCA_035497555.1 Arachidicoccus sp.
TCCAAAAAAAAAATAGCAGATCAAAGTATCCATTGACAGATAATGACATTCCCATCAGGAAAATGTGTAATTAACTGATATCAGCCTTTATTGGCATAGAGGGCTCGCCAATATATTTTATGACATTGCGAAATATTATAATTTATTCCACATTTATTGTAAAAAATTACTATAAATTTGAAAATCTGATCCATATTTTGACTGGTCAATTACTTACATTTGTCTTTTCGTGGCATCTTAATAACAACTAGCAATTATAGTTATGATAGAAATCATACTTGGGGATATCACAAAAATACAGGCAAATGCAATTGTCAATGCGGCAAATACCTCTTTATTGGGCGGTGGTGGGGTCGATGGCGCGATACATAGGGCAGGTGGCCCGGCGATTCTGGAAGCGTGTCGATTAATCAGAAATAAGCAAGGTAGATGCGATGTTGGAGAAGCAGTCATTACTACCGGTGGTAATCTACCGGCGAAATTTGTTATCCATGCAATTGGTCCAGTCTGGAACGGTGGCCGCCATAATGAAATAGCATTATTGCAAAATGCGTATCATAATAGTCTAAGGCTGGCGGAAGAAAATAATCTATATGATGTAGCCTTTCCAAATATAAGTACTGGTATCTATCATTTTCCAAAACAGAAAGCAGCAGAAATTGCGATTCAGACTACCGTAGAATTTTTAAAAACTGCCCATTCAGTCAAAAAAGTAATATTTGTATGCTTCGATAAGGAAAACTACGAAATTTATAAAGCCAATATTCCTCAATAATAATCCCGTGGTACCTAACCTACTTTATCTTATGTGATGAAGATCACCTTAAATGCTTTCTCTCAAATCCAAATAGGTCCACTCGAGGATCTGGTTGACCTAGAATGATGTTTTTGAGTACCTCAGCAGCAATCATAGAAAATGTGATGCCATTTCCGCCATAGCCGAGAGCAAATAACATGTGTGGATCATCCGGCCAGCTTCCTATATAAGGAAGGCCATCCTTAGTTGAGCTAAATGTTCCGCACCAGGCCATATCAACCACAAAGGGCGTGTCTGGATAAATTTTGGCAAATCTCTTCTCCAATTTTTTTGTCTTGTTGCGTAGAAGCAAATCTCTTTTAATAGGATCTCTGAACGATACATCCTCACCTCCGATTATCATCCGGTTATCCTTGGTTGTACGCATATAATAATAAGGCTCTTCCGTATTCCAATACAGACACCTCTCCGGCCACAGCAATTCCGCGTGAACTTGTTGTGATATCGCAACGTAAGTGGAGTTCAGGTCCATAACCTTCTTCGGCAGAAATTTACCAGCCTCAAAACCGGCAGCGATTATCAAATAATTACATTTTACCTTATTTCCATCATCCGTAATAAGTTCATACCCCTGCCTGAGTCGATTATAGGTAGCAATCCCTGTAGGAGAATAAATGGCCAGTCTAATATTTTTCTGATGATATTTTAATATTTCAGTTGCACCTTTATAGCAATCCATTTGGGCAGACCGGTCATTTTTGAGTGCGCCAGTGCCGTTTATCTTATATCCTGTCCATAGAGCAGCTTTATCCAGGAATTCAACCGGCAATCCTGCCCGCTGCCGGGCTTTAAATTCCTTCTCCAGCATGATCAAGCCACGCTTATCATGTGCTGCAAATACTGTAGGAACTCTTTCAAAGTCGGGATCTGCACCAATAGATCCAAAGACTTCCTCAATTCTGTCAATGGATTGCAGACTGGCAAAATATGCATCTACTGCAGCCTGCTCTCCCAGCATTGGGATCATTGCATACAGAGGAATGTCAATTTCATATTGTAATTGCGCCGTGCTGGCGCTCGAACTACCTGTGGAAAGTGTTCGTTTATCAAATACAGCACATTCAATACCTGCTGTACAGAGCTCATGCGCAACAAGTGAACCCGTAATGCCAGAGCCAATAATAGCAACTTCCACATTTAAGTCTTCCTCCAACGGTCTAAAGTAGTCATGGAGTGCATTTTTCACTATCCAAAATGGTAACCCGGAATAAAGATCCATAATTGGTTATTTAGTTAGCAATAGAACGCCTACAACAGCCATACTAAAATTACCTCATTTCTGACAATATTGCTAATTCAACTTTTACCTCAAAATTGTGAAGGAATTGCGGCGATTTATAACAAAATATCAATATCTGACTTCCCCTAAATTGAAACCAGGGGAATTGGTAAAATGTGTAAAATTAAATGCACTTTGTCGTTAGATTGTAGCGAATCACCGATAACCATTGGATATTAATCCTTCGTAAACAAATAAATATGAATCCATTTTCTTGTGCTAAACCCCGACCGTTCATAACGGCTTACTGCCCTATCATTATCCGTTTTTACGTGTAAAAACGGAATATTGCCTTGCTTTAGAATGCTTGCAACTCTACTGGCCAGAATTATGCCAGCATATCCTTTGCCTAATGCATCTGGCGCCGTGCAAACTGCGCTGATCTCCGTATAATTAAAAGGATTTAGGCGGTAACCAGCCATTGAGACGAGCCTTTCTTGCTCAAAAATGCCTTCATAATGACCAAAGTCAATGGTTTTTTGAAAAAATGGGCCTGGTTTAGTCTGGGCGGTCAGTTCCAGCATTTCCGGAACGTCTTTTTCCGATAAATTCCTAATTGTAAAATTAGTCGCACTATTGCTTAATAAAGGAGCTTTATCATTTTCATAAACCATCTGGTAGGTTGAAATATATTCATGTACTGTCA
>DATJDF010000366.1:0-2266 GCA_035497555.1 Arachidicoccus sp.
TAATTTTCTATCCAGTTTCGGTTTTTAAGAACATATTTACTTCATTCTCTTCGGTTTAGGCATCGCTTTAGCTGCTCGCTTTTGCAAGTTTTTAATTTTTACGACTAATTTTTACTTTCTAAATACTTCACAAATTCTTTGGGCGGCCCACGGCTGTCGAAAACTAGGATCGTAATGAGTTCGCCCATTTTACAACTCGGACATTGGTTGAGTTTTGTTTTGGGTTTCGGTTTTTCTAACGATACGTATTCTTTTTTCAAAATGTGCGCTTGCAATTTGGGTAACTTCTCCTTTTTCCAACTGCTGCTTAAAATTCCATAATGTCGGATTCGGGTAAAACCTTTGGGCAAAACATGCAGCTGGAATCGCTTGATAAACTCTTTTGTGGATAACGTAACCATCGTTTTTTGTCCGCCTTTTTTGTAGTCTTTGGCACTAAAACGGACTTCTCTTTTCTGCTTGTCTATGGATAAAATTCTGTGATTAGAAATGGCTATTTTATGGCTGTATCTGCCCAAATATTCCACCACATGTTCGGGTTTTCCAAACGGTTTTTTTGCATAAACAACCCAGTTTTTATTAAACAATTCATTGTAAACATTTTGTGTGATGGGTAGCTTTTCTTTTCGTAAGAAGGCTACAAATTTCGCTCTGTACATCCTGCTCATTGCTTTTACTGGAAACAAGAAGTCTTTGCCCTTTTTTCCTTGTTTCCAATAACCCGCTTTGGTCACGCCTCCATTGGGCACAATACAGTGCAAATGAGGATGAAGTGATATGTTTTGTCCCCAAGTATGCAAAACCGCAATCATGCCTGGCATAACCTTCATTTCTGTTTTAGAAAACTGAGCAATCGTTTGCCAAGCAGACGTAAACAAGGCTTTGTAAATCACTTTCCCATACAACAAACAAAACCGGTTTAACTCGTGCGGAACGGTAAAAACCACATGAAAATAAGGCACATTCAAAAGTTCGTTTTCACGAGATTGGATCCATTGCACCCTTTTATGTCCTTGACAAGTAGGGCAATGGCGATTTCTGCAAGAATTATACGATAGGTGTATTTTACTGCAACAGGTACACCTATCTATGTGACCACCCAAAGCTTGGGTTCTACACTTTTTCAAGGCCATTAAAGTCCGATAATGCCACGACGTAAAACTCAATTGCTCTAAATGATCTTGCTCTAAATCTAAAATATCAGCTACCTTAAACCTCGGTTTCACTTTCTATAAAGCGTATCAAGCGGACTAAATTTGGTGTGATTTTCTAAATGGGCAATCTGTAAATAAATCATGGTCGTCTCAATTCGACTGTGTCCCAAAAGTTCTTTTATGGTCAGAATATTCATGCCATCTTCCAGCAAATGCGTTGCAAAACTGTGGCGTAATGTATGCGCCGTAAATTTCTTTTTGGTGTTTATTTTACTGCGTGATTCTTTGATAACCCATTGAATCGCACTCGTTGTAATCGGGTGTTGTTCACCATCTGAGCTCACTTGACTATAAAACAAATAGTCCAATGGATGTTCACTCTCCATATACTTTTTCAGACCTCTAGCCAACATATCATTGAGCGGCAAATACCGATCTCTGTGCCCTTTTTTCTTACGAACAAAAACCGTCTTTCGTTCGAAGTCAATATCTGAACAATGCAAATCACACAGTTCATAACTTCTTAGACCACACCCATATAATAAGGCAAGCATCACCTTATGACGAAGGTATTTTGGAGAAGCTAAAAGTGCCCTGACTTCGGATTTATTCAGTACAATGGGTAAATCGCTTTGTCTTTTAATCTGTGGAAGTGCAATCTTTTTATCGGGAAGATTCAGCACTTTATACAGCGATCGAAGTCCGTACACCGTATGTTTAAAGAAACTGTCTGACGGTGTTTGGTGCAAATTCTTGCAATAAAACAAATACCCTTCTACCGCTTCTTTGTCCAACTTCTCTGGACTCAGCTGAAAATGAAGTGCCATATGCGCCAAGCACCGAAGGTAATTGGTCAACGTACTGGATGCTTTGCCTGTAATTGTAAAGTTTCGAGTCAACTTTTCACAGACAATTTCAAAGCCATCAACCTGCTCAATAGCCGTTTCTATTACTGTTTTTGATTTTTTTTAAACATAATTTGAAGTATTATTGTTAATCTCAACAAGTTCTGCTATTTTTATCAATAATAGAAAGCTTCTCGCCTTTTGGCGGGATTAGTTCAACATTGTATAAGCGTAATGCGGGCGAAGTGGCTAAAATTTAGTATTTTG
>DATJDF010000367.1:0-5379 GCA_035497555.1 Arachidicoccus sp.
ACCCACATCGACGAATGAATTCAGGACATTATACTTCTTATAATTGATGGCCATCCCGTATTTAGGAGCCCGCTCAGGGTCATGTAGTCCTGTAAGTTCCAGTGATTGGCCCAGTCCGAATAAGTTTTCGTCTCCCACGGATACCTGCTGATGGCTAAGATCAAAGTTGGACATAGCGCCCGTTAAACTGAAGAGATCCTTGGTAACGACTAGCAAATCCACAGAATCTGCATCGGGGCTGATAGTTTTGACTAGTATTCGGGCATCACGGATAAAGTTCAGGGAACGTAAATATCTTTCATTATCAGCTACGATGGAAGGGCTTAACGGTTGATTTTTACGAATAAACAGGTTATTTCGGATGACCCAGGGTTTTGAATTCGCATGAAGATTATTCAGGATATTTGTGCCAAAATACCGGATCCGGGTGGCCGTATCCGAGAAACTCTTTTCAAAACCAAACTGCCGGACTTCAATATTTCGGATAATCTTGCCCGCGTAAGGCTGGTAATAATTTTCAATACGGCTATGATAAGCTGCCGTTTGATCGACTGTATCTCTTGGGTGGCTCCGCCGCACTGCATTATACCCTTTCTTTATCCACCGACCGAATAAACTCTTCTTGTGCACTGCAGGTACAGTGTCGCCCTTATTTTGCGCCAGGCTACTGGCACAAAATAAGGCTGAAAACAGCACAGACAATAAGGCTGCAAGTAAAGTTTTTCTGTTGGTCATTTGCACAGTCCAAAATAAAAAAAGAATCTGACTTATTCACCTTCTTATTTAGAAATATTTCAGTGATTGTAAACTTGGTAAGAAAATAGTGCTATCCATACCAAAACGATCCTTTAAGACATTTATTTTTGGAAATTCCTCAGTTTTAATTTTCGAATATAGAATTTTCGTATTAGCTTTGCGCTAAATGTACAAAACAACACATACACATCATCATTTCTTATTCAACGGGTAAGTTATATTGTTTTGTGTACTTATTTATAAAACATTGTAAGGCTTACCGGTTTCGGTAGGTCTTTTTTCATTTCAGTCATTAAATTAGTCCAATTATCTCAATTAAACCAATTTCATCAATGGTACTCAAATTAGCCATTCAAAAATCAGGACGATTACACGAAGATTCTGTAAAACTCCTTAAAGAATGTGGGATTGAAGTTAATAACAACGTAAAAAACCAATTAAAAGCAACCGCCACCAATTTTCCACTTGAAGTTTTCTTCCTAAGAGATGATGATATTCCGCAATATGTAGAAGACGGCGTGGCAGACATCGGATTTGTAGGGGAAAACGTGATTTATGAGTCTCAGAAGAAAGTTACTGTTGCTGAATTGCTTGGTTTTGGCAAATGTAGGCTCTCCATCGCAGTAGACAAAAACGATGATTATAAAGGAGTGGACTTCCTTCAGGGAAAGAAAATAGCCACCAGCTACCCGGTTCTTTTGCAGAAATTTCTCGGAGAAAATAACATTCAGGCAGAAATTCATGAAATCAGCGGCAGTGTCGAAATTGCCCCTGGAATTGGTCTGGCAGACGCAGTCTGTGACCTGGTGAGTAGCGGATCTACCCTATTTATGAACGGGTTAAAAGAAACTGAAGTTATCCTGAAATCAGAATCTGCTTTGATTCAGACGCCTGTTTTATCTGAAGAGAAAATACAGATCCTGAATAAATTACTTTTCCGAATCCAAACCGTAAAGAAGGCACGTAATAAGAAATACGTCTTGATGAATGTGCCTAATGACCGTCTGGAACAGGTTATTGCCATATTACCAGGCATGAAAAGTCCCACAGTTTTGCCACTGGCCGCTAAAGGATGGAGTAGTATTCATACTGTACTCAGTGAAAATGAATTCTGGGCTCATATTGAAGAGGTAAAAGCGGTAGGTGCAGAGGATATACTGGTATTGCCTATCGAAAAAATGATCCTGTAAGTGGCTATTTCCTGTAGGAATTAAAAATATTAGAAAAGATGAAAATATATATGCGGCCATCCCGGTCGGAGTGGTCACAAATAATTACAAGACCTGCTATTGATCACCAAAGTCTAAAGACCAGAGTGGCAGAAGTGTTGGCTGCGGTTAAGGCAGGCCAGAACCGGGCGGTTGGTCAGTTCACCCGTCAGTTTGACGGAGTAAATCTTACTGAATTTACTGTGAGTGAAGCAGAAATTGAGGCGGCTATCCAGGAAGTGCCGGCCTCATTAAAAGCGGCCATTCAGGCAGCGGCGCGCAATATCGAGGCCTTTCATCAGCAGCAAACCAGTATTGCTGAACCGATGGAAACACAGCCAGGCGTGAAGTGCTGGCGAAAGAGTGTTGGTATTGAAAAAGTAGGTCTTTATATACCAGGTGGTTCAGCACCGCTTTTTTCTACTATCCTGATGTTAGGTATTCCGGCCCGGATTGCGGGCTGTAAAGAAGTTATACTTTGTTCCCCGCCGGATAAACAGGGGAAATTACATCCAGCCATTCTTTTCGCGGCTAGGGAGGTTGGAATACAGAAAATTTTCAAAATCGGAGGTGTTCAGGCTATCGGAGCGATGGCCTATGGCACAGAAACTGTTCCCCGTGTCTATAAATTATTTGGTCCGGGTAATCAATATGTCACCTGTGCAAAACAACTGGTCCAGGAAGAAGGCTTGGCCATTGATATGCCCGCCGGACCCAGTGAAGTATGTGTTATAGCAGATGATACCGCACAGGCTACGTTTGTTGCCTCAGATCTGCTGTCACAGGCAGAACATGGCCCCGATAGCCAGGCTTTGCTTCTCTCAACTTCTGAATCGTTGGTGCTTGAAGTCCAGAAAGAAATATTGGCCCAGGTTGAAAATCTTCCCCGACGCTCCATTGCCTTAAAAGCTTTGGAGAATAGCAAACTCGTGGTGCTCTCATCAATTGAAGAAGCGACCGGGTTGGCTAATGCCTACGCACCCGAACATTTAATTATCGCAATGGATCAACCGGAATCAGTCGCAGATAACATTATAAATGCCGGGTCCGTGTTTTTAGGTCATTATTCTCCCGAAAGTGTTGGGGATTATGCCAGCGGGACGAATCACACGCTACCGACCAACGGCTTTGCTACCGCATACAGCGGTGTAAGTGTAGACAGCTTTGTTAGAAAGATTACTTTTCAGAAGTTGAGTCCGGAAGGTTTAGCTGGTATTGCAACTACTGTTGTCGCCATGGCAGAAGCAGAAGGGCTCCAAGCACATGCCAACGCCGTAAAAGTGCGTAATCAACAGTTATAGCAAATTGTATTCAAAAACATTCCATTATTTAGTCATAGCAAACAGTTTCATTTTTAACTTATGTCCGGATTTAATTTAGAAAATATTATCAGGGAAAATATTAAAAAACTGGCGCCCTATTCCTCCGCTCGGGACGAGTTCTCAGGCAAGGCATCCGTATATTTGGATGCCAATGAAAATAGTCTTGGATCACCACTAGTGAAATGGTACAACCGGTATCCGGATCCGCATCAACAGGCCTTAAAAGCAGCCATCAGCCAGGTGAAAAAAGTGGAAACAACAAAAATTTTCCTGGGCAACGGCAGTGATGAATGTATAGATGTATTATACCGCAGTTTCTGCAGACCAGGAATAGATAATGTTATTATCTGTCCACCTACGTATGGCATGTACGAAGTTTCTGCCCATATCAATGACATAGAAGTCCGTCAGGCACCCTTGCTGGATGACTTTCAGCTCAACCTGGCACATATGGAAACTCTGATTGATGCGAATACCCGCATCATATGGATCTGCTCACCCAATAATCCGACCGGCAATGATATGCGCCGGGAGGATGTTGAAATGACGCTGAATAATTTCCAGGGACTGGTAGTTATTGATGAGGCTTATATTAATTTTTCCAAACAGCATTCCTTTATCAAAGAACTTGAGGAATATCCGAATCTGATCGTCCTGCAGACATTCAGCAAAGCCTGGGGATTGGCCGGATTACGTCTGGGGATGGCCTTTGCCAGTGACGAAATAATTGAGATACTTAATAAGGTTAAACCTCCTTATAATATTAACCAGGCGACACAGGAACTGGCACTTAAAGCCCTGGAAGAAGTAGGTCAGGTCAATGACATGATTTTGGAAATCGTAGCGATGCGGAATGCATTAGCAGAGGTTTTCCTGCGTATCCCCATTATCCATAAGGTATATCCTTCAGATGCTAATTTTCTGCTCATAAAAATTGACCAGGCAGACCGGGTCTATGAATACCTCTTGACCGAGGAAATTGTGTTGCGTAACCGTTCCAAAATTATTCTATGTGAAGATTGTCTGCGGGTAACTATTGGTACCGAGAAGGAGAATACCTTACTTGTGGATGCACTGGACCGGTATATGACATCATTACAAGCAGATTAATTTGGTAATTTTTATCATCTCATTCATTATTATTAAAGCCTTATTTTTATAGATTATGAAACCAGTTTTATTTATTGATCGCGACGGCACACTTATAAATGAAGTGCCCCCGACCTACCAGATTGACAGTTTTGAAAAACTGGAGTTTTATCCAGAAGTATTCAGTTACCTATCCCGCATTGCAGCAGAGCTGGATTTTGAATTAGTAATGATCAGTAACCAGGATGGTCTGGGAACGGAAAGTTTCCCGGAAAAAGATTTCTACCCGGTACAGGATTTCATATTACAGACATTGGCCGGCGAGGGGATCGAATTTGCAGATATTATTATTGACAGGACATTTGCCCGGGATAATCAACCGACCCGTAAACCCGGAACCGCTTTACTTGGCAAATACATCCAGAACCCGCAGTATGACCTTGCGGGCTCATTTGTAATAGGAGACCGGATAACCGATGTTCAACTAGCGGCCAATCTGGGCTGCAAGGCCATCTGGCTTAACAATGAAGATGGACTTGGTGCAGATGAAACAAAGGACAAGGCTGCGCTCGAGACCATTGTTGCACTCTCAACAAAATTATGGTCTGATATTTATAATTTCCTAAAATTAAAAACCAGAAGGGTTTGCCATGAGCGTAATACAAATGAAACAAAGATCAGCGTTGAGCTGAATCTGGATGGTAAAGGCGAGGCCGCTATCCACACTGGGCTCGGTTTTTTTGATCATATGTTAGAGCAGATTGCAAGGCATGGTAATATGGACTTAACCATTCAGGTTGCCGGGGACTTACATATAGACGAACATCACACCATCGAAGATACCGGTATTGCACTGGGTGAAGCTTTCGCGCTGCTATTATCCGATAAAAGAGGCATGGAGCGTTACGGCTTTGCCTTGCCGATGGATGAAGCCCAGGCACAGGTACTTATTGATTTTGGCGGCCGGAGCTGGACGGTGTGGGATGCTGAATTCAAAAGAGAAA
>DATJDF010000368.1:0-5356 GCA_035497555.1 Arachidicoccus sp.
TGCCATCATGTTATCAGCAAAAGTCGTTTTGTTTCTTATATTTTTGCTCAGACATAAGGCACTCATCATAGGCACATAGGTCAATGATAACAACAGTGCACCGATAATGGCAAAGGCAACCGTCTCGGCCATTGGTCTGAACATCTTTCCCTCGATTCCTGTAAGGGCAAGGATAGGGAAGTAGACAATCAGTATGATCATTTGGCCAAAGGCAGCGGAGCTCATCATCTTGCCGGCACCTTGCCTCACCTGTTGATCCATCTGACCCTGATCTATCTGCCCCTGCTTTCGCAAGGCCAATTGATGTAGTACCGTCTCTACAATAATGACTGCCCCATCTACAATCAGCCCAAAATCAATCGCGCCCAACGACATCAGATTGCCGGAAACCCCAAAGACATTCATCATGGAAATGGCGAAAAGCATGGAAAGTGGGATAACAGAGGCGACAATTAGCCCCGCCCTAAAATTGCCTAAAAAGAGCACGAGCACGAAAATTACAATAAGTGCCCCCTCCGCCAGATTTTTTGTGACCGTGCCGATGGCCCTGTCAACCAGTTTAGACCGGTCCAGAAAGGGGGCGATTTCGACCCCTTTGGGTAGCGTTTTTGAAATCTCGGCAATACGCGCCTTTACATCTTTAATTACTTTAGAGGCGTTAGCTCCTTTCAGCATAAGCACGAGGCCACCAACCGTTTCTCCCGCATTATTATAGGTCATTGCGCCATATCTCGTGGCGGCACCATACTGGACCTCCCCGATATCGCTGATTAAAATGGGGATGCCGGTAGTTGTGGTCTTTACAACAATACTTTGAATATCTTCTACACTTTTGATCAAGCCATTACTGCGGATAAAGTACGCATTGGGTTTTTTATCAATATAAGCACCGCCTGTATTTTGGTTATTTTTGGATAATGCTTCAAAAATATCAGCTATACTGACACCGATGGCCCTTAATTTATCCGGATTTAATGCAATTTCATATTGCTTTAAGTGTCCGCCGAAGCTACTTACATCGGCTATACCGGGCACTCCGAGTAGTTGCCTGCGTATTATCCAATCCTGGATGCTGCGTAGTTCCATATCCGGAAACTGCTTTTCATACCCTGGTTTTGTCCTTATTACATACTGATAAATTTCACCTAATCCTGTGGAGACCGGACCCAACTCAGGACTACCCATCCCTTCCGGAATTTCATTTTTAGCTTGGGCCAATCGTTCACTTACCTGCTGGCGCGCCCAGTAAACATCAATATTGTCTTTAAAAATTACGGTAACCACTGACAAACCGAAACGGGAAAAAGAACGAACTTCTTCCTTCCCGGGAATGGTGGCCATCGTCTGCTCAATTGGAAAGGTTACAAAGCGTTCGATATCCTCGGCTCCATTAGAAGGAGAGGAGGTTATTATCTGCACCTGATTATTGGTGATATCGGGGACCGCATCAACGGGCAACTTTGAAACTGAATAAATCCCCCAGGCAATTAACCCCAAAGTAAAAACACCAATGATCAGTTTATTGTGAATAGAAAATTTTATAATCTTGTCTAACATCTGTATATTTTATCACCCCGTATGATAATACCGCTGATTGAAGGGGCATTAGCAATACCGAGTCGCCGTTTCAAAAAAGTAAAATTTGAATCAGGATCTAAAGATGAGGATCACAACAAAGCCCGTACAGTACTGATAATACAGCACCATATATCGGGATTACGTAATTCTGATCCAATCAAAATGTTAGGATAAACGGGGTGGTTGCCAGATGCTTTTGTTGTCAAAGGAGACAAAAGTATCATCGAAAGTAAACTGATGCCCGGCTTTCATCAAAGGATGGGTAAAACCGCTAATCGCCGTCTGAAACAAAACAGTAGTCGCACAACAAACACAGTGACAAAAAGGGGTACAAGCATCTGTATGATGAGACGCTTCATGATGAACAAGTACTGAAATCTTAGCCTCATCATTTCTGCTCATTACACTACTATATTCATCGCTACATGGAACAAGCGATAAACACAGCAGATATACCGCAAATATGATTTTGAAAAGTTTCATTATCCGCGAAGATAAAGAATAATTACAGAAATTTCTTTTAGAACCAGTATTTGTTGCAGGCCACAGGTTCAATTTATGCCGCAATTAGCAAACTGCTGATTACTGAATAGAGTGCTTCCTTCACAGTCAGCGAATATTAACTGGCAATAGCTGATTGACATTAATTCCACTTAAGCCAAAATATCTCCGCATTCCATCAGCAACTTATTCCAGTTGTGCAATACACGAGTATGCCATTCAGTATTGGATTCTCTGATGGAATATTTGAAAAGTAAATGAAGCCAATCTAACAAATCTAAATTTCACCTGTTTGAACAGTATTAATTTTTCCAATATCCAGATGTTTAATTCTCGGATTAGCGCTCACGAATTGAATAACGTACGAATATGAAGACGTAATATATCCTGCACGGCTGTGACAAATAATTTTACATTTTATTCAGAAAACATCAAAACCCGGACTAACGTGATTTCTTCATGTAGGTTTAGTAACTTCATCTATTCGTATAATACTGATTATCAACAATTTAAAAACGTTATAAGATCATCGCGTAAATCCATGCTTATTTTTCCTATAATTTATATTATGTTAAGTAGTATTACCCTCAAAATCGACCACTTATTGTTCAAAAACGGACACTTCTATTCAACCTAATGCATAACAACTTAAATTACAGTCGTTTACTAAAATGGCACCCTGTTTGAAGCCTTGTTTTAGGATAATCAGTCGATAAAATACAGATAGTTTGCTTGGAGAATTTGATTGTGCGGAAATAAAGAATTTCAAGTCGATTGAAAGAATCTACTGTGACATTTCAGGCTCAAGCGAGTATTGCGAATACAATTTTTGAAACATTACACCAAACATCAGATTCAATGATAAAAAAAATACTATTATCCCTATTTACTGTTTTTACTTTTGTGTCTACATTTGGGCAAGCCATACATTCTCAAGTCGATAAAAGAGTTGAAACATTAAGCATCATTGCACGTTTGGCTGGATATAAAGAATACAACGACAATTTTGCGAAAAAATATGTCGAAGATATTCATAGACATTTTGATGCATACAAAGATGATACGCTTATCGGCTATATGAAGGATGTAAATAAGAAGGACGGAATCAACGATGATGCGGTTATGTCAATGGCAACAAGTTTAGAACTGAAAGGTGGCACATTTTCTTTTATAGACAGTTGGAAGAAAGATCTTGGACGTTGGAATCAAGAACATGCAAAACAATTCGTCTCTTTGTTAAATGTATTTTTTGAAAAAACGAATTTTGAAGACTTCTTGAAAAGTGAGGCCACGTACTTTGCTTCCGTTACTAATACATATGACCGCATGATGTCAAAGTTGAATCAATCATGGTATTACCAATATTACGGAACAAAACCACAGGGAAAATTCAACATCATTATCGGTTGCGGAAATGGTGGCCAAAATTATGGTTCAACGACTACTTCAATTAAATATGGTAAGCAAATCTATGCTATTATGGGGAGCTGGAGTTTTGATGAAGACGGAAACGCGATATTTCCAGCAGATATCTATCTCCCTTTTGTAGTACATGAATTCAATCATTCGTTTATCAATCCTATATTGGAAAAATATGAAAATAATGCCACTCTCAAAAATAGTGCAGCTATTTTATTTGATACTATGAAAACCAAAATGGTCGCAGATAATTACGGCAATTGGCAAACAATGGTTAACGAGAGTCTTGTAAGAGCCTCAGTTGTAAGATATTTGAAAGCGAATAATGCGAGCGAAAAAGATGTAATTTCCGAAATAATGAATCAGGTGAATCTTGGTTTTATATGGATAAAACCACTCGTGGATTTACTGGGTGATTATGAGAAAAACAGAAATCTTTATCCGAAATTTGATGATTTCTATCCTAGAATTATTACCTTTTTTGATACAACTGCAAAGCATATCACAACACTTAAGAGCAAATTTCCAAAAATCACCTCCATCGGTCCTTTTACGAATCACTCAGAGGATGTTGATCCGAGTTTAAAAGAAATGACTATTTATTTCAGCGAGAAGATGCGTGACGATACTTATTCATTTTACTATGGAGAACTTGGCAAGAATGCATTTCCAGTCACAAAAGTAATTGGCTATTCTGATGATAAAAAGTCAATCAAAATTAGCTTAAATTTGAAACCTGATACCGAATACGAAATGGTAGTAACCGGTGACAAGTTTAAAAGCGATGAATATTATTATCCTTTGCGAAATTACACGATTAAATTCAAAACACGCAAGCTGTAATATGAACATCAAAAATGACCAGAATTTCTATAAATAAATTTAATCTTTTAATCATGTGTAAAGGGTATCTGTTACTATTTCTAATTTTTATTTTTTCTACTTTGGCCATGGTTGAAGAATGTTAATTTTTCATTTGGGACAATTGAATTTGACCTAAAAGGAAAAAATGTTCCACAAGCTAGTTTTGTTGGATTTGCATATCACGGTCTTAATGACAGTACATTTGACGCTATATATTTCCGCCCTTTCAATTTTCGATCTACGAATAAAAACTCAAAGAATCATTGTGTTGAATACATATCTATGCCAAAATATGATTGGTTCAATTTACGACATCTATTTAAAGATGAATTTGAAAGTGGGCTTAACGTTATGATCGACCCAGATAGCTGGATTCATACAAAAATTGAGATTACAGAAAAATCGGTTAGTGTTTTTGTTGCTGGAAACCCAACTCCTACCCTGGTTGTCAAACCGTTGAACAAAATTGATAAAGGGCGAGTCGGCTTTTGGGTTGGTAACGGGTCTGATGGATCATTTTCTAATTTGACTATTGATGAAACGGTCCCGGTAAAATGAACACTGGAAATTAAAATAATAAAATCGGTATGTTAAACATGAACTTTGAAGAAATAAAGCAATACAAAAGAAATTATTTAATAATTTTAAACGATTAGCAGGATCTGATCTCCGTATTGGTGATCTGCTTAATTTAATTATTAAGGACTATAAGGAAATTGATGCAATTTGCTACATAGTTGTAATCAAGAATTGAATAATAGACGAAACAAACCACAAATTAAAACCAAATACTCAAATCGATTAGAATGAAGCCATATCCAATGGTTTTAATAAAGTAAATTGAATTCTGATTTATGTGTATATTCCGATGATGTTGACCAGGCAATCCGAAGGATGTTGACCACCTAATGGAGAGATTAATATTGAAAGAGCTTTTGGACGATCAAAGATATTAAAGTTACGTGTTCTATCTGTTATTTTTTTTTCTTCGTGA
>DATJDF010000369.1:0-2323 GCA_035497555.1 Arachidicoccus sp.
GCAATGACGTTTTTACCTGCATGTAAGCTTCCAGTTGCAATGTTATATTTCCTTGGTAAATTGTATCCGGTTGTATAACCGATCTGACGGCCGTTAAGGTAAGTTGTGTCGTTGTCATCGATCCGTCCTAAATATAATAAAGCTGGCTGGGCGGCCTCCGCCTGACTTAGTTCTATTACTTTTCTATACCATACTTTTCCGTCAAATTTCGGATTAAGCCCGTGACCTTCCCAAAAACCGGGCAATTCCATATGAGGCCACCGGGTATCATCGTAGTTTTCTCTTGTAAATGTGCCCGCCGTCAAGGCATCCGGTAAGCTACCCTGAAGTTTTTTTACTTCGTCCAAGGTCGCTTTCGAACGGATTGATTTTAAAGAATCGATATTTACAGTCGGCAAAGTTTCAACCGCGGAGCTATATGCTGGACTTGCTACCAATGATTGTCTGCTGATCCAGGTCTCAATATCAGTACCACCCCAGGTGGAGTTGATAAGCCCGATGGGGATATTGAGCCTTTGCTGTAAATCCCTTCCGAATAAGTAGCCAACCGCAGAAAAGGGAGCAATCGTTTCGGGATTACAAAGCTGCCAGATCCCACCTTTTACGTCGTCTTCGGGAGTAGTACTTATGTTCTTTTCTACCGTAAATAAGCGGATATTCGGATGGTCTGCATGATCAATTTCGTACTGATAATTATCCACCTTGGCCCAACCGGACACCGGAAATTCCATATTGGACTGCCCGCTGCAAACCCAGACGTCTCCGATAAGGATGTTTTTGAACTCGAGTGCCTGGCCTTCACTTTTCACCTTAAGTGTAAACGGTCCGCCGTATTTCATGGGTTTTAAGACGACCTGCCAGTAGCCCTTTTCATCCGATTTTGTTTCTGCATCCTGGCCATTGAAGGAAAGGTCAACAGCCGTTCCTGCAGGAGCCCAGCCCCATATTTTGAATGGCTGATCTCTTTGAACAACCATATTATCGCTAAATAACTTTGGAAGCTTCACCTGCCCATAAATAGTGGAAACCAACATGGCTGAAACAAGCATTAATAGGAGGTGCCGAATAGATTGCCGCATTTTTATTTTTTTTATTAATGGAGATGATTGTCCATTCAAATCAGGCGCACTGGAAGCTAAATTAAATTAAATTTTCTCTTAAGTGCAACTGCAATTTCCCAAAAGACCACCATAATACCAAATAATGCTGAAACCAAAGCTACTCTGTGGAAAGTTTACGCGTCAGTCAATTCGTTCCCTGACGTAGAAATTTGAGGGCAAATCAAGTATTGGAACTGCCTTAAAAATGTCCTTAAATGGATTACCGGCAAATAATAAGCCGCCCGAAACATTTTGCTGCGGACGGCCACATTATTACAAAACAACCTAAACTTGATCCTTCATGATGCCTTGATTTTTAATCCAAGCATCCATATTATAAACTGATCCCTCTTTTCCAGGGAATAAAATCATCCTGGCCATGTACAACGGCTTGCACGGGCTTGCCACTGGCTACTTCACATACAAAATCTAAAATGCGTTCACCTGCCTGCTGAATTGTTTCCTTTCCTTCAATGATCGTTCCCGTATTCAGGTCAATAATGTCCTGCATTTTTTGATATAGTGCCGTATTAGTTGCGATTTTTATAACCGGGGCTATCGGATTACCCGTAGGCGTACCAAGTCCGGTCGTAAACAGGACAATGGTGGCGCCACTTCCTACTTCTGCAGTTGTGGACTCGACATCATTTCCAGGTGTACAAAGCAGGTTTAAGCCGGGTCGCGTAACAGGTTCGGGATAGTCAAGCACATCCACTACCGGGGAGACGCCACCCTTTTTGGCAGCCCCGGCAGATTTAATCGCGTCCGTAATAAGGCCGTCTTTGATATTGCCCGGAGAAGGATTCATATCAAATCCTGAACCCGCATCTGTTGCGCTCTGGCTATATTTTTTCATGAGCGAAGCAAAACGAACCGCATCTTCTTCTCTTTCGCACCGATCACTCAGTTCCTGTTCTACACCGCATAGTTCGGGGAATTCAGCTAAGATGACTTTGCCGCCCAAGGAAACCAGCAAGTCAGAAGTATAGCCTACGGCCGGATTCGCAGAAATACCAGAAAATCCATCGGATCCACCGCATTCCAATCCGAGGCATAGTTTGCTGAGTGGCGCTTCCTGGCGCTGTTGATTATTCGCCTCGGCCAGGCCGGCAAATGTCTGCTTAATGGCTGAAGCTAATAAATCAGACTCCTTCCCTACTTTCTGCTGTTCCAGAATAAAGAGCGGCTTATCAAATTCGGGGGATCTTTTGCGTATTTCTTCC
>DATJDF010000370.1:0-25065 GCA_035497555.1 Arachidicoccus sp.
GTCTTGGCGGCAGCTTCATCTGCCGGATAATCCAGGCTGTCACTTACGGGCTGATAAATCTGCTCCTTGGTAAAATCAAAAGGTTTGGACAGGATGCTTTTATACAAAGGTTTCAAAGCTTCGATACGCTTTTGAAAAATCTGGATGGCAGCAGGGTAAAAACCCATGGCAACCCGTCCATGTATTTCATCGTCGATTGAGGTCTGGAAGGAGGATAGATCTGCGATATCAGATTTCAGGAAAATATCTTTTTCTGCATCCAGTGAAGCCAGAAATTTATCAAATATTTCTTTTGAGAATGCATCATCGATCTTTTTAGGAGAATAATGCCGTTGTTCGATAATCATACCCAAGCCCACTAACAATTGTTGCTGGCGTGTAAGCGTGTCATTGTCATTATTACCTTTACAGGACAAGGCGCTGAAAATGCCACCCACTAATACCAATGCAAAGACTGGTATGGCTTTTTTACTAATCATAAAACTGTATATTTTTTGTATCATTATATTCAAAAATAATCGAAGGTAAACATAATCATTTACAATTTAATATCACATATTTGGTTTGTGAAAAAATAGGGAGTTCCTTTTATTTGGCAGTTTTTTAGTATTCTCTGCGGTATCTGTCGGTAATCCGGCAAGATTTTTTTTCTAAATTATTTGGAAGAGATGGTAGATTGTATATCTTTGCACCCCTAAACGGAGAGCATAGCTCAGTTGGTTAGAGCGTCGGTTTGTGGTTCCGAAGGTCGTGGGTTCGAGACCCATTGTTCTCCCTGCAGCCAAACCCTCAGCAATCTATAAACGATTTTTCTGAGGGTTTTAATTTTTTCGCCTTTTGCAGACGCCAGCCGGGCTGGTGTAAACAGGTAGAAAAGGTTGAATTTGAAGGATTTTGAATGACTTGCCGTCATCCCTTTATTGAATATATTTATTGTTTTGGCATAAAGATGTTTTCAGACAATTGGAAACGGTGAGCCGTTGATATGCAATTTTCGCTGCATTTACCAATTTGATGCTGTCTATAACTTGCTACCTGTCAGTCCAGGAACCCATGAAGTAAGGGGGCATCATAAGGGCCGCTGGTCGTCGGAGTCAGGTACTATTATAAAAATATGTAAATTTGTAATATGAGAATTGTACACATTTCAGATACCCACAACTTTCACGGTGAACTCACCCTTCCACCCTGCGATGTATTGATCCATTCCGGGGATATCGGATCCAGAACCCATATTCAGGAATTGGTCGATTTTCTGAGATGGTTTGAAATGCAGCCGGCAAAAAATAAAGTCTGGATAGCTGGTAATCATGATTTATGTCTTGATAAAGAATTCATGGCGCGTGGCACTGGCTTTCAACGGAACTACGGCCTTTCCAAATACCATGAAGCACTTGAGCTTCTTGAAAAGTATCGGGTTCAGTACCTTTGTAATGCATCTTGTATAATAGAGGGGCACTTATTTTATGGTGCCCCCTGGTCGCCATCCTTTCATCCGAAGTTCTGGGCTTTTAATAAAGACCGGGGCGCGGAGATTCAAAAAGAGTGGGCGCGTATTCCCTCTGATGTAGAAGTGCTTATTACCCATACACCACCGGCACTGATTCTTGATGAACTGGACGCAGCTGCGGGGATGATCACACCGAAAGAACAGCGTCGTGGTTGCGCGGATTTATTTCAGGTGATCCAAAAAAGATTATTTAAGCTGAAACTCCATTGTTTTGGTCATATGCATGATAATTACGGCGTGCAAATGCGGCCCGTATCCAGAACCAGGCAGATGCTGTTTTCAAATGGCGCGGTATTGAATAATGATTATGAAATATTGGTGACAAGACCGCTGATCATTGAAATTTGAGGAAATATTAAACTTATTTGGAGTGAAAATATTATGTGTTGCCGATATCCACGGCAGAAAAGAAGTGTTAGATAGCGCCATTCGGCGGTTCGAGACAGGCGGCTTTGATCTGTTTTTGCAAATGGGGGATATAGAAGATAGTCATGACCGCAGTGACGCAGATATTAAGTACTGCCTGGGGCGTATCATTGAATTTAAAAAAGATAATTCTGATAAGGTCGTTTTACTTCTGGGCAATCATGCAGGTAATTATTTGCCATTTGGTACGATTTGCTCCGGTTTGCGTCCCTCTATGCAAAGTTATATTGAGCAGTATTACATTACACATTTAAAGGAATTTCAGATCGCCTGGTCCTTTAAACACCACCTAATCACACATGCCGGGGTTGGCCGGTTATGGCTCAAAAACGCGCAAAAGCTTCTGGGCACTGCGGCCTTACCAGATCTGAATGCAGCCTATGAAATTGCCGACTGGCTGAATAATTTAATGTCTACTGAAGCTGCAGATTGTCTTTTTGAAGTGGGTGTGGAAAGCGGTGGGAGTGCAGCTCAGGGCGGCCCCACCTGGCTCAGGCCCGCTGAAGCGTTTCGTCATGATATTCTACCAGAAATTCATCAGGTAGTGGGGCACACACCGCAAAAAAACATCAGGACGATCCGTGAATTCAGGTATAGCGGTCCAGTCACCGACAGGAGTCTTACCTTAATTGATGTCCTAGGTACGGACCCAGATGGGTTTTACGAATTAGAAATTTAGGTTATCGGTATATTATGTTAAAACATTTTACTTTTGAAGGTGCGACTGTGGGTATTTTGATGTCATTTTAACTTTTGTTTTCAGTTTAGAGCAAAAATAAAAAGACCATCCCTCATAAATTGGATGTTCTGTAATCCTTAATCCTGCCGGCAGATTCTTATTAAAGACAACGCCCTTAAAAATGTATCTTTGGCGCTTATTAATAAAATTATTTCCTTTAATTTATGCCTTCTATTTATTTTTTACCGCTGGCCTGTGGAGTTGGGTGCTGGCTGTGTGTAACCATTATTGTGTATTATCTGTTCAGACCTGTCATGCCCGTTAAAGTGGCTGGCATCCGCTTTATAGGCATTGTCCCGGGTGCTTACAATACCATTAGCAGAAAATTAGCAGATACCGTTTACCAACAAATTCTTTCAAATAAACCGCAACTGGAAAAGGAAATCAGTTCTGAGGAGCGGATCCAGCAATTATTACCCTATATAGAAACCCAGATTGATGAATTTTTGCGGGTAAAATTACCTGCTTCTATGCCTATGATTGCTATGTTGATCGGTGATAAAACCATTCATCAGGTAAAGGGGATTTTTGTTTCTGAAATAAAGATGCTATTTCCTAAAATTTTGTTGCAATATTTAGACCGCCTGACCACTGACGGAAAATTACACGCAATGTTGGTCAGCCAGTTTCAATCCACGGCTGCCAGGTCGTATGTTCAGGGGCTTGAGCAGCGTTGCAAACCGCTATTTTTCAAATTAAAATTATTCTCATTTGTATTTGGAGCCGTTTACGGCTTGATTTTGCTGCTTTTATAAAATAAATTCACCTAATCTTTTGCCTTCTTCACCGATTTTAGGAGTCTCTTCCTTAACTATTATACGCTGAGTTAGTCTATACCTTTTGCCGTTTGTAATTCGATAACACTGTTAATGGTTTTTAAATCAGACATTTGTATCAGCAATTACTAACTTAAGCATTTAATAAAATTAAGCGTACAAAAGACGCATATTATATCCGAACAGTTCAATATTTATGAAATCCATTACAGCATTTTTATTTCTAGCAGGAAGTTTTTTATGTAGCTACGGTTACGGACAGCAGGCTGCAGCCAGCAACGCAAACGATGTTGTTGTATCTACCCAGAAAAACGGCACTATTAAAGGCACCATTACAGAAAAAGAATCCGGAAACGCCATACCAAGTGCCTCGATTCAGATATACCAGGATATACTTGATTCAGCATCACACGCTGTCCGCCAATTACTGGTCGGAAGTATGATTTCAAAAAGTGATGGCACATTTGAATTGTCAAATTTGCCGACACCTTCCAAATTAAAAATTTTGATCGCTGTTGTGGGGCATGAGACGTATCAGAAAGTATTTTCTCTCTCTGACGACGGGGTGGCCAAAGACATGGGCACCATTGCTTTAATACAAGCCACCGAGAATCTGAAAACCGTTACCGTTAATGCGACATCTGATCAGTTTTTCAAGATGGGTGTGGACAGAAAAATTTTCAGTGTGGACAAAAGTCTGGTTAGCACCGGACAGACTGCGCAGGAAGTAATGGCGCAGATTCCTTCTGTAGATGTGGACCTGGATGGCAATGTCACCTTAAGAGGTGGTTCTCCCCAATTGTTTATTGATGGGAAGCCAACGACACTGACGCTCGATCAGATTCCATCCGATATTATTGATAAGGTGGAACTCATTACCAATCCTTCTGCAAAATTTGACGCTTCCAGTAATGGCGGCAGTATTATCAATATCGTATTAAAGAAAGATCGAAAGAGTGGTTATCATGGTGGGTTTTCCACTGGCATTGATACGCGCGGTGCAACAAACTATGGCGGTGATTTTAATTTCCGGCAAGGGAAATTCAACTTTTTTGCCCGTGGCATGTACCGCAACCGTAAATCTAATTCGACCAGCTCCTCTGATCGGCGGTTTTTCAATAATGATACTTCTATTGTGCAAAATGGAAAATCCAGAAGTACTGGGTCTTTCGGATTTTATAATGCGGGCGTGGATTATCTGATGGATGACCGCAACACGATATCTCTTGAAGCGCGGTATGTAAAAGGAGATTTCAAACAAAATCAGCCACTGTATGTGGATTCTCTGGCGGCAGGTGCTCCTTATTCTTACAGCCGGCTGGCCTCTACTTCTTCTTTCCAGTTTAAAGACCTGCGTGGAGAATTATCCTACAAGCATAATTTTTCTGAGGATGGGAATCATAACCTGACCTTTGATGCGGAATACAGTAAGTCTGATAATTCCAATAATTCCAACCTGAATACAGGGATTTATAATGATCCGGATTATTTGGAGCAACGTATTCCGAATATTCTGAGAACAACTTTAGGTAACGGGGATCGCAAACGTTTAACGATAGAGGGTGATTATGTCAATCCTATTACGGAAAACAGTAAGATTGAAGCGGGATTCAGAATCGACAGTCGCCAGAACACCAATACGAATTTTCAATATGATGATTCAACCGGTACAGCTACGGATATCAGCGGGATGAATTTAAATACAAGAGTGTCCAGCCGTTATTCCTATGATGAGAAGGTATATGCCGGTTACGGAATCTTTTCCTCAAAACTGGCCTCTAATCTAACTTACCAACTCGGGTTACGGGCAGAAAGATATAATTACAGTGGTAAGAACTATTCCATAGACGGTAGTACTTTTACGCCCTTCAAAGTGGGCTATCCGCTGACCCTGTTCCCAAGTGCTTTTCTGACTTATAACATCACACCAAAGCAGGATTTACAGCTGAGTTATTCCAGAAAGACCGACCGACCTAATTTTTACCAGTTATTACCGGTGTATGATTACTCGGACCCCTATAATATCCAGGTGGGTAATGCGAACCTGAAGCCAGAATTCACAAACCTGTTCGAGCTTTCTTATAATATAAATTATGGGACCGGCAGTAATTTCCTGGCCAGTGCATATATGCGTCAGACGGAGGATATGATTACCCGGTACCAGTATATAGATTCTAAAATTGATCCGGCCAATGATTCCACTATCGTCAACAGCTATATTAATGCGAATACCAGTTATACCTACGGACTTGAGTTGACAGATAAAATGACCTTTTTCAAGATTTGGGATTTGACAGCTAACTTCAACCTGTTCAACTCCATTATTAATTCTAAAGATGGAAGTGGTGCTGATATTAAAAATCAGCGTTGGAGCTGGTTTGCAAAATTGAACAACACATTTAAGTTGCCGGCTAATTTCTCCTTACAGTTATCAGGAGACTATCATGCCAAGACGATATTACCTAATGATGACAACGGTCAGCGCCGTGGCGGATTTGGGTCCTCTAATCTGGGCACTGCCCAAGGATATATTTCTCCGCGGTACGGGATGGATGCAGCGATAAAAAAAGAATGGAAATGGGGTCAGGGTAGTTCCCTTTCTCTGACGGCATCTATTAACGATATTTTTGCGACCAATAATTATTCTTCTTATTCCCGTACATCAATTACAGAAGAGAATTCCAAGCGGTTAAGAGACCCACGGATTATGCGTTTTACCCTTAGCTGGCGTTTCGGTCAGATTGATAAATCACTTTTCAAACGTAAAGTGCAGGGTGGAACACAAGAAGATGATAATGGCGGCGGCAATATGGGGATGTAATAGGTCCATGGATCCAGTTAAACTAAATGGATTTGAGGGTGCGAAAGCATGATTTAATCCGAACTTGCGTGGATAACAGAGCGCCTGAAATGTTCCTGCTGCCGGTCATAACCGCCAGCAGGAACATTTCAGGGTTTAAGGCAATCTATCTAAAGATAAAGTGAGAATTTTGCGGAACCCGCCATTGGTTTCCATAACCGTAGTATATTTGCGCCATGTTTTCAAAATATACCTTGGGAAAGAAGTATTTCCAGTACCTGAAATCAGCTAGTAATGGCAAGGGACATGGTATTCATTCTCCATTTGTCTATGAATTTGTCAGAAATGTCCTGGGAGACCGCCAGAGCTATCCCTGTTACCAGCCGATCGAGGCCATGCGCCGGATCTTGAAAACAGATGAAAGGGTGATCGAAGTGGAAGATTTTGGGGCCGGCTCCCGGGTTAACCCGACCAATTCCCGAAAAATCGGTGCTATTGCGAGCTCTGCACTCAAACCCCGCAAATACAGTCGCCTGCTGTTCAGGATGGTACAGTATTTTCAGTCTGGAACCGTTCTTGAGCTGGGTACCTGCTTTGGTATTACCACAGCCTACCTGGCCAGCGGGCATAAAAATGCCGACGTTTATACGCTCGAAGGGGCTTCAGCCATCGCGGAAGTCGCCCGGCACAATTTTAATGAATTAAGACTGCCCAATGTCTCCCTTTTGCAGGGGAATTTTGATGACCAGTTGCCCCGGTTGCTGGAAAGGCTGAAAAAACAACAAAAACCACTGGATTTTGTATTTATTGATGGCAATCACCGAAAAGAACCCACACTCAGGTACTTCCGGGAATTATTACCTTTGTTACAGGAAAAATCGGTCGTTGTTTTTGATGATATCCACTGGAGCCAGGAAATGGAAGATGCCTGGCGTGAGATCCGTCAGCATCCGGAGGTGACGCTTAGCATTGACCTCTTTTTTATCGGCATTGTCTTTTTTAGAAAAGAAAATAAAGTCAAACAGGATTTCTCTATCAGATTTTAAAATTATGCGTCTAAACAACCAGACGCCAGGTTAAGCGACGATTTTATGAAAATATACCCGGAAAATGCATTGGTGCAGTTAGAGTTTGATAAGGTAAAAGCCTTATTGAAGGCACACTGCGCAACCTCGTATGCACAAAATTGGGTGGATAATATGCGCATTCATACGCGTCTGGATAATTTAGAGCAGGATCTGCGCCAGACTTATGAACATAAACTCATCATTGAGCAGGCTTTGTATTTCCCCCAGGGCGGCGTAGGTGACCTGAGCCGGGAAATCAAGCTTCTGGGAATCACCGGCAGCATGCTGGGCGCTGAAGAGTGGCAACTTATCAGAAGACTCTGTGCAGCCACAGCGTCTATTTTCAGATGGTTTAATAATGAAAGGAGAATGGCCTTTCCTAATATGGCTACCGTCATACAGGATACCTATTATGAAAAGTCCATAGCAGAAGCGATTGACGAGGTCCTGGATGAGTCCGGTGGAGTAAGGGACAGCGCCTCCATAGATCTGCAAAGGATCAGGATGGCTCTATATAAAAAACGTCAGGAGCTTCGACGGACTTTTGAAAAGGTAGTCGCCAGGTTGAACAAAGCCGGTTATGCAGCAGATATCAGTGAAAGCTTCAGTAATGGCCGTAGGGTAGTTGCTATCTTATCTGAATATAAAAGGCAGATTAAGGGTGTCTTTCATGGAGAAAGCGACAGCCGAAGAACCACGTTTATGGAGCCGGAGGAAACAACGGCCCTCAATAATGAAGTCTATGAGCTCGAAAATGATGAGCGTAAAGAAGTGCAGAAAATATTAAGGGCTTTGACTGCCAGGTTATCTGTATACGCGCCTTTATTAAATACTTATTATAGCTGTATCGGGTTTTATGATTTTATTCGCGGTAAAGCAATGCTGGCCATTGATATGCAGGCTGCACTTCCTGTTGTATTAGAAAAAGCACAGATGCGCCTGATTGATGCCTACCATCCCTTACTGCTATTGTATAATAAAGGCAGCCATAAACCCACAATTCCCGTAAATATTTCCTTTGATGATCAGCACCGGGTACTGATCATCAGTGGCCCCAATGCGGGGGGGAAAACAGTGACGATGAAAACCGTTGGCCTCCTGCAGCTCATGCTGCAAAGTGGCCTGTTGGTGCCGGTTCATCCGGATTCTCAGATGGGCGTTTTCAAACAGCTTTTTATTCATATGGGTGATACGCAAAGTATCGAATTTGAATTGAGTACCTATTCCTCACATTTGCTCCATATGAAGCATTTTATTGAGCATGCAAATGGAAAGACCCTCTTTTTTATTGATGAATTGGGCGGCGGGTCTGACCCAAACCTGGGTGGCGCCTTCGCTGAGGTCATCCTTGAAGTGCTCGCCCAAAAACATGCTATTGGTATCGTTACCACTCATTACCTTAATCTCAAAATCATGGCCGGCAAGACCAAGGGGATTTTTAACGGTGCCATGGCTTTTGATGAAAGTAGATTACAACCACTTTATAAATTACTCGTAGGCAAGCCTGGCAGTTCCTATACCTTCTCCATTGCAGAACGAATAGGATTACCAGAAGCCCTGATTAAAAGAGCCAGGACGCTGGTGGATGAAAACCAGTTTAAACTGGATCAGTTGCTCAATTCAACGGAACAAGGTTTGCAGCAATTAGATAAAGAAAAGCGGCAATTGCATAAACAGCTAAGAGAAAATGAACGCCTTAAAGCGGAGATGGAAACGGTACTGAATAAAGAAAAACACCGTCAACAGGTAGAATTACTCAAGCAGCAGAACAGGATTTCTGAGGAGCGTATACAATACCTGAAAGACACAGAACGGAAGCTGCGTCAACTCATGGTTAGCTGGCGAAAAGCGGATCAGAAAGAAGCAGTCATCCGGGAATTTGCCTCTATCTTGTTTCCAAAAAATGAAAAGGTGGTTACAGGGAAGATGGCCCGGCAAATCAAGTCAAAATACCAGGAACTGGAAGATGATATTCATATTGGCGCAAAGGTAAAGTCCAAGAAGAATCATCAGGTAGGAGAAGTAATAGAAATACGCGGTAAGAAAGCCATCGTAAAGATCGGTGCAATACCTATGCACGTGGAACTGGCGGACCTGGTTGTCGTCAAAGAGAAAAAAGAAGAAACGAAAAAGCCGTAGTTTTTGCCTGCCTCTGTGTATCACTGGGCACTCAGCATAGGCAAGGGATCCTGTACTATAAATATATTGACGGTTATATCTAAAGGCAGCATGTTATAATTGGGGATTGAATCCCGGTGGTGTTAATCGGGTAATAGTTTGAAATTTTCCTTACTTTTGATTTATTAATAGTTAAAAATAGTTAATGAAATTTACCGCACATAATGTCCGTCTAAGTAATGGACAGAAAACCATGGGGGATAGCACGCCCTTATTAGGTGAGAGCGCTGTTTGGAAATCCATTGAAAACACCTTGCATTTACTGAACCTGCTGCCGGCTTCTATGGCAGAACGTGGGCGCATCCGCGTCGCTGATCTGGGTTGTCTGGAAGGTGGATATGCCGTTGAATTTGCAAAGCTGGGATTTGATACTTGGGGATTTGAAGCGCGAGAGGAAAATGTCGCCAATTGCAATTACCTCAAAGAGGACCTGAAACTCTCTAACCTGAATTTTGTAAAGGATGATGTCAGGAATCTGGCTAATTATGGAGAATTTGATATTGTGCTTTGCTACGGATTGCTCTATCATCTGAATGATCCCGTTAATTTTCTGAACCTGCTGGGTAAAACAACAAAAAAATTACTTTTACTAAATACTCATTTTGCGCCGGCCCGTGATGTACGCTATGATCTGGGCCCCATAAATAATTACTTTATTGGTCCACTACAGAAAAGAGTAAAGTTGCTCAATTTTACACGTAATTACCGGTTATCCAGGATGACCACCAATGAGGGGTATAATGGAAGATGGTATAAAGAATGGGACGAAAGTGCCGGCCAGAAGAAAATCGAAAAACTCCTATGGGCTTCCTATAATAATAACCGCTCTTTTTGGCTAAAGAAAAAAGATCTGACCCAGGTGATGCAGAAAGCGGGCTTCAATAGTGTGTTTGAACAGTTTGACTTTACAGGTGATCTAATGCCAGATAATTATACAGAGTATTACAACCGGACCATGTTTGTAGGTATCAAGCACAGCTAAAGTTGCGCCAAAGAGCCCGTTGGATAAAAGAGATTTAATCAGATCGCCTGATCAAAAAATAAACCGTAAAAGAAGGATTAGCACCTGCTTACGGTTTATTTTTTTATAGAGAAGCTGTCTTTTTATGGCTGCCTAGCCTTGAAGGCTAAGCAGCACTGTTCAATGGCGAGAAGTAAGGGGCATTAAACCTTTATTTTTCTTTTTTCTGCCCGACTTTACTGGTTTTCTTTTTAGCAGGTGCTTTTATTGGCAGAGCTGAACTTTCCTGATGCTGAACCTGGCCATCTGCATTTGAATCTTTCTTATTTCCAGCAACCTTCCCCTCCACTTTATCAGTTACTGATACAGGCTTTTTTGTTTTTGCTTTTTGACTGGTGCTGTTGTTGCCCTTCACTGGTACAGCCTTGGCCCCACTTGAGGGTTGATCACCAGCTGGCGCAGAAGCGTTTTCACTGTCCCTTGATAAAGCCAAGGGAAGATCATCTGTTCCTTTGGCCGCTGAAGGTCTCTGGCCACCTCCCCGCTCAGGTCTTGCGTTCTTATGACCACCACCTTTTGCATGTCCATCCTGACGACCAGAACGCTGATTATCTTTGCCTTTCTCTCCTTCCTGCCGCTGCCCGCGTCCGGATCTGTCAGATCTGCTTTGTGCTCTTCCCTGTGATCTGCCCTGGCTGCGCCCCTGACGGCTGTTTGGGGTAAAAGGAGGCAGGCCTACGCTTTCCGACTCCGGTACAACAAGATGATAATCCAGTTGTCTTTTTTCGAGATTTGCGGCAACCACCTGGATGGTGACCGGGTCACCCATCTGGATCTTTTTATGGGTAAATTCACCTTCAAGCATATATTCAGTGGCAACATAATCAAAAGGTTCATTCAGGGTATGTACGCTGACGAGCCCTTCACATTTTTCATTGACGGTCTCTACCCAAAAGCCAAATTCTGCTACACCACTGACGACACCTGAAAAGGTTTCGCCTAAATACTGCTGCATGTATTCCACCTGTTTGTATTTATTACCGGCACGCTCACATTCCATGGCTGCACGTTCCCGGTCGCTACAGTGTTTACATTTTTCTTCCAACTGTTTATCTACCTGTGGGTGCCCCTGCAGGCAGGTCTCCAGTAACCGGTGTACCAGTACATCCGGGTAACGACGGATGGGAGAAGTGAAGTGGCAGTAATCCTCAAAGCCCAGACCATAATGGCCAATATTTTCAGCGGTATAGACTGCTTTGGCCATTGTACGGATACCGAGTTGTTCCAGCAGGTGCTGCTCGGGTTTGCCATGGGCTTTTTCCAGCATTGTATTAAAGCTTTCCGCTATTTTAGCAGGTGTGCTAAGATCGAACTGGTAGCCGTATTTGCGTGCAAAAGGAACAAAGCTGGCAAATTTATCCTCATCCGGCTGATCATGCACCCGGTAAGGAAAAGGAAAAGGCTTGCCATCCACCTTAATAGAGGCAGCATATTTTGCGACCGTTTTATTCGCCAATAGCATAAGCTCTTCAATGAGCTGGTGTGCCGGTCTGCTTTCTTTAATCTCTATGCCGATTGGCTTACCGTTTTCATCTAGTTTAAATTTTACTTCTTGGGAAGAAAAGTTAATCGCCCCTTTCTGGAAGCGTTCACTGCGCAGAAGTTGAGACATTTCATTTAACCAAAGGATCTCTTCCTTATAAGGGCCGTCCGCACCCTCAATAATTTCCTGCACCTCTTCATAAGCATACCTGTGATCAGAATGAATCAGGCTTTTGCCGATCCAGGTGTCTTTGATCTTTCCTTTTTTGTTCATCGTGAATACTGCTGAGAAAGTCAGTTTATCCTCACCCGGGCGAAGGGAGCAGAGTATATTGGAAATATGCTCCGGTAACATCGGGTTGACACGGTCAGGAAGGTAAACCGAAGTAGCCCGTAGGGCGGCCTCTTTGTCAAGAGCCGAACCAGGGGTAACATAGTGACTGACATCCGCAATATGGACGCCTATTTCAAACCAGGTTTTGTCGATTTTCCGAAAAGATATCGCATCATCGAAGTCTTTGGCGTCTGCCGGGTCAATTGTAATGGTAAGCGTCTCCCTGAAATCTTTCCTGAGCTGGATCTCCTGCTCGCTGATCTGTTTTGGCAGACTGGCAGTCTCCGCGAGTACTTCCTGGGAAAACCCGATGGTGAACCCGGAATTGGTCAGCAGGGCATTCATCGCGAAGTCATTTTCGTTTTCCGCATTGACGGCACAAACAACTTCTCCCACTGGTTTTCTATCTTTGTTTTCCCATTCCACCAACCGGACAATGACTTTTGAGTTATCGGGTAATTTTTTATATTTTCCATTTGGAATGTAAATATCTGGCATTGGTTTTTCCCCTGAAGCGATAAAAAAGGCATAGTTATCAGAAACACTGAGTGTGCCGATAAATTCAGTTTGCCGCCGGGAAATTACCTTTGTGATCCGGCCTTCACGGCGGTCACTGGTCGGACTCATTTTTGTGATCTTGACTTCGACCGTGTCTCCGTCGAGTGCCGTAGCCATATCCTGTGGCCGGACAAGAATATCCTTCGTGTCAGGCTGATTTAGCACCACATATCCCATACCGCTTCTGGTGATATCCAGAGTACCCACCATCGAAGTGGTGGGTTTGTTTTTATATTTATCCTTGTTTTTGGGCTTAGGTGTATATTTATTTTTTGGCATCTGTATTACTTAAAAGTTTGAAGGTAGTTTTTAATCATCCGGTCAAAAGCCACTTGCTCCTTAAAAAGAAACGCATTTTGAATAGGAAGGATATATAAAGGTAAACCTGTTAAGGCATTTTTAAAATTCTTTAATTTTACCGCATCCTTTTCAGTGGTCAGAATAACGCGGGGTGCATCAGCCATGGCTAAGTAGGTGTTGCGAAGGTTTTGTATATCCAGTAAGGTATAATCATGATGATCCGGATAGGCTAATTCTTTAAAACCAGGGTCAAATTGGCGTGCGAAGGCACGCAGAGACTCCGGCTGGGCGATACCATGGATGAGTAAGATCCTAAATGGTGTCAAATCCGGGAGCAGTTCATGAGAAAATACGGATATTGGGTCATTATATTGAATATGGCTGAAAAATACACTTTTTGGGCCGAATGCGGATAATTCGCGTGTTATTTTTATCTTATCATTCTCGCTCAAGTGCTTTGGACACTTAGTGACTACGATGATCCCGGCTCGTTTAGCGGCCGATCTGGTATCGCGCAAATTTCCTACAGGCAACAAATAATCCTTCGAAAACCGGTGATGGTAGTCCGTTAGTATAATGGAAAGCCCCGGTGTGACGCTGCGGTGCTGATAGCCGTCATCCAGTAATATCACTTCAGGGGTAATAACAGTATTATTTTCTGGAGGGTCCTGTAATAACCGTTTGATGGCAGCCGCCCTGTCTTCTCCTACACTTACGCACACCTCCGGGAACCGGTTATGGAAAATATAAGGTTCATCTCCAATAGTATCCGGACTGGTATCCGGGCCGGCTAAAATAAATCCTTTCGTCTTTCTTTTATAGCCACGGCTGAGTGTGGCCAACTGATAATCGGGTGAGAGAAGCGCTAACAAATAAAGAATCATCGGCGTTTTGCCTGTGCCGCCTGTAGACAGATTCCCGACACAGATTACCGGGACCGGAAATTTTTTTGAGCTTAGCAGATCGTGATCATATAAGAAATTACGCAAGTAGATGACTATTCCATAAAGCCAGGCCAAAGGAAAAAGAAGTTTACGCAGGTAATAAAGAGCAACATTTTTAGAATGCATATATCTGATCAGGCGTGATACAATAATCTAAAGGTAAATCAAATTCATGAACCCCGGTTATGGACTCCACGGGCGGAAAATAACTCCACCCGATTTTTAAGACGTCCGGGCGACAACGGGCAAGAAAACGGTCATAAAATCCTTTGCCATAACCGACTCGGTGCCCGGTGTTGTCACAGATAACCATCGGAACAAATACCAGATCCAATTTTTCCGGTGCGAGCACTATGCCATTAACCGGTTCCATTATTTGCCAGTTATTTACCTGAAAGTCAGTATCCTCATCTGTCAAAGTGGCTTCCATTCGGTGTTGTGTAAAATCACTCTTGGGATAAGCAATCTGTATAGCCGGCCATATATACTGCAGATATTTTGTAAATAGATGTGTGTTGGGCTCATGATGCAATTCCAGTGGCCAGTAGCTCATCAGATACTGGATATTTTCAAAGGCTAAGCGCTGAAACTGGATGAGCAGCAGGTCGTCCAGTTTCAGCTGCTGACTATGGGTCAGTGCCTTTCTTTTTTGAAGATATATTTTCCGAAGATGTGCTTTATCCATAAGAGGAAAATAAGAGTAAGTCCCGTAACCGCTAACAATAAACAGAATTTGCTATTAACCTGTAACAGGTGAGTGAAAATTACGTAGCGACTTTACTAATTCACCGGCCCCGGTTGGATAGCCTCGAAAAATGAAAAGACGGTTGAACCGTAATTGCGCTGAAAACTAAAACCCTCAAAAGATTCATAATTATTTCTAGGTGTATGCTCGAGCACAAAATAACCTTTCGGTGCTATCAACCCGCGGCGTACGATCAACCTGGGGAGTTCATCAATAGTGCCCAGTGCATAAGGCGGGCCAGCGAAAATAAAATCAAACTGCTCCTGGCAGGATCCGATAAACTGAAAAACATCCATGCGGAGTACCTGAGCCTGATCAATTTTAAGCATTTCCATATTTTGCTTGATGAACTGCTGCATAACTGAATCTTTCTCTACGATGGTCAATGCACCTGCTCCGCGCGAGGCCAATTCATAACTAATACAGCCGGTGCCCCCAAAAAGATCCAGGGTTTTTATCTGCTCAAAAGATATCCGGTTATTTAATATATTAAACAAGCCTTCTTTTGCAATGTCGGTTGTTGGTCGGGTATGAGGCATCTTGGAGGGCGGCTTAATGCTGCGGCCGCCATGGATGCCGGAAATGATTCTCATCCTAAATGTATTTATAAAAAGGTGCAAAAAAGTGTGACGGATAGTCAGGATCCGCCGCCAGAAAGGGTGCCTGGGGCGCCTGATCGACATCAATCACCGGTACAAATTTATAAATTTCTCTATACAAAGCAGAATCTCCATCTATTAATCCTGATAAATACACGCAAGTATCTGTGAGTGCAGTTCCTGAGTGGCGGATTGCATTGAGTAAATGGTAGATAATCCCGGTCCCATGAACAAAATAATGGGTATTGATCAGCTGCAACCGGTTTTCCTTAAAGGCACATAGAATAAAATGATCCTGATAGAATACCAGTAATACTTTCAGGGAATAATGGTCATGGAAGCTACCTATTTGGCGGACAATCCCGGCATATTTATGCTGATGTATTGCCTGGGGGAAAGTCTCCTGAATAGCCATGTAGGCGGCAGCCGGCACCGCAAAGGGAAAAACATATGCTCCTGCCGTGCAGGATAATTCTTTTGGTGCCAGATCCTCGGGGGTATTTAGACTGGCTTTGTTTAATTGAAAGTAAGCAGGTTTCAGGGCCTCTGTATAAAACTTAGTCGGGATAGACTGAACCCACTGGTTTTCCCAACTGATTTTAATATTTTCAAATGAAAGTCCGGGTAATTTTTCGGTGCTGCTTTCGCCTTGCGAAGCCTCCTCTGGGCTGGCAATTAATTGGGATTGCTCCTGGACGGAGGTCCAAACAGAGGACCAGTCCTGCTGCGGGTCATAATTGTAAAACTCAAATTGCCTGGCTGGCTGATTGTTCGCATTAAAGCTGTTCAACAGCAGATGAGACTGGCCAATCTCTATATGGAGCAGATGGCGATGGGGCTTTTCGAGTTGTATTTCAAAGGTTTTTTGTAGCATAAAATGTTGCGAAAGGTTACTATTTGCAATAATACGAAAGCTGGTTGGAAAATTTTTGATTAATTTTAATGTAAATTTGAATAAATTGGGCACATATTGTACCATATTGCAAGTGCATCCCGTTTAATGGAAGCCAATTAGATTGAAAAGAAGTTGTAATCAGTCAGTCTAAGCGGGTATCCCAAAGGGCAAATGCATAAATAAAAAATAATATGACGAAACTCAGTGTAAATATAAACAAAATAGCCGTTCTGAGAAACAGCCGGGGCGGTAATAACCCGGAAGTATTGGCTGCAGCTATTGATGCCCAGCGTTTTGGTGCCCAGGGGATTACCGTGCATCCAAGGCCGGATGAACGTCATATCAAATATAGTGATGTGCGCGATATCAGAAGGATCATCCAGACAGAATTCAATATTGAAGGCAACCCCCAGGAGCAGAAATTTGTAGATCTGGTACTGGAAGTACAGCCACACCAGGTAACCCTGGTGCCGGACAGTGCTGGCCAGATTACCAGCAATCATGGCTGGGACACGATCGCGAATCAGGATTACCTGAAGGCAATCGTAGCAATTTTCAAAAAAATCGGTATCCGTGTTAGTTTATTTGTGGACCCCGTTTTGGAAATGGTGGAAGGTGCGCGTCAGGCAGGTGCTGACCGGGTGGAATTATATACCGAAGGATACGCTGCAAACTTTATGGATAACCGCCAAAAAGCCGTGATTCCATATGTAAAGGCAGCGGCCCGCGCTAAAGAGCTGGGACTGGGTTTAAATGCGGGCCATGACCTGGATCTCAGCAACCTGAAATTTTTTAAGGACAGTATCCCATATTTGGATGAAGTTTCTATCGGGCATGCCTTGATTTGTGATGCGCTTTATTTAGGATTGGAAAATACCATCCAGATGTATCGCCGGCGTCTGGCTGAGCCGGTTACTACCCCTATCATATCTATCAATTAACACATCGATTATGTATACAGTTTACGGTATTAAGAATTGCAATACAGTTAAAAAATCATTGGACTACCTAAACCAACACCAGATTCCTTACACCTTTCATGATTATAAAAAGGAAGGCGTCACAAGCAAACAGTTGGCTGGGTGGGCCAAGCAAATTGGTTGGGAACCGTTGATTAATAAAAAAGGCACGACCTGGCGCCTCCTAGATGAAACCGTTAAAGCGAGTGTCACCAGTCAGGCAAAAGCACTCGCGCTGGCAAAAGAGAAGACCAGTGTCATAAAGCGACCACTCATTGAAAAAGAGGGGATAGTCATCACGCTGGGATTTGACGAGGCTACCTATGATGGGATTCAGTGGTCAAAATCAAATTAGCGGATTCATTTGATTTGCGCATATTAGCCGCCACCAGCCTGTGGGCTTATGGATTATGAGTATTCTAAACCCTGCTAACCAAATGCTACAACATGAATACAGAAAGCATCACTGCGCGCAAATTTCCAAAATGGGCCAAAATTGTCTCTATTGTGCTGGGAAGTCTTTTTGTCCTGCTGGTCCTTTTATGGTTACTGGCAGGCTGGTATGTCAATAGCCATAAGGAAGCTTTGTTGAAAAAGATTACGACTTACGTTAGTGAGCATCTTGACGGGCAGTTTAAAATCGGTGATATGCAGCCCGCTCTTTTCAAAGGATTCCCGGATGTCTCTTTAGAATTGGAAGACGTCTCTCTGGGTGACAGTTTGATCGGGGTTCATCACCGCAATCTGTTCCAGTTTGAGTCGGTATTTGCCAAGTTTAATTTGTTTTCCATGCTCAGTGGCCATCCTCATATCACTAAAATGACTTTGAAAAATGGCCAGATTAATCTGTTTACAGATAGCAGTGGTTATACAAACAGTTATTTACTAAACAAAAAAAATCGAAAGAAAAAAACCTCCCCCAGGCAAATGGAAGTTAGTGCATATCAGTTGGAAAATATATTGTTTACATTTGACCATAAGCCCAAAAACAAAAAAATACAATTCCTTATTGTAAATAGTGCCGGCGCAGTAAAACATCGTGGGCAGATGGCATATATTGTAGCACCTACCGAAATACATATTAACCAACTGGGATTTAACCTGGCCAAAGGCGGCTACCTGGTGAACAAGGAATTTAAATCTAAATTGCATTTAAGTTATGACCGGCAAAAAGGAATACTACACCTTCCATTTCAGGCTATCCGTATCAATCAGACTAATTTAAAGGTCGGTGCGGACTTTCAATTTAAAACAGGATCTAAAGGTTTTACAATAATAGTTGAGTCACCTTCTATAGCATATAAGGAAGCAGTATCTTATTTGAGCCGTAGTATTGCTGATAAAATCCAGAAATTTAATCTGGCCAAGGCTATTTCCTTACAAGTGTCTTTAAAAGGAAAATTTCAATATCCGGACACCCCGCTTGTACATGCACGTTGGCAAACCACCAAAAATGATTTTCAGACAAATTTCGGAGAATTGAAAGATGCCTCCTTTGCGGGGGAATTCAATAATGAAATCTATCCCGGGAAGGGTCGGGGGGATGCAAATTCCGCCATTACCGTAAATCATCTTTCCGCCAACTATATGGATATTCCGATTGTGGCCGACAGTATCCGCTTATTTAATCTTTTGCACCCACTATTGGATTTTAAAATGACATCAGGATTCCCGGTGCAGCGTCTGAACACGGCACTCAGTCATACCTTTAATTTTACGAAGGGCAGCGCTGATTTGAAAGTGGACTATCATGGGGGGATTTCTACACATGATAGCCTTGGGCATTCAATCGTTGGTGGTCTGAAAATCAAGGACGCAGCTTTTACCTACGTGCCGCATAATGTACATTTTTCCGAGGGCAATATTGACCTGGATTTTAATGGAGCAGATCTTATCATCAATAACAGTACATTGTCAACGGGGAAAAGTGATATGCAGCTGCATGGTATCGCAAAACAATTTTTGAATGTGTATTTTGATGACCCACAGAAAGCGGCATTTGAATGGTATTTGCATAGTGATACTTTAAATCTAGCTGAATTTAAGGGCCTGATGCAACAAAGGCAAATACGTAGCCCCCGACAACAAAGACGCCAACATCACCGGGTTAATGAAAGGCTCGCCTATTTAATGGAGAAGAGCCGGATGAAAGTACATGCCTCTATTGACCGGCTTTATTATAGCAGTTTTACTGCCAGCCAGGTGAAAGGCGACTTGGAGATGGACGAAAATAGTATTGTATTAGACCCTCTGAGCATGAATTTTGCCGATGGATCCCTAGAGGCGACTTTGAAGATGGAGCCGGGCAGTCAGGATGTACCCTTCAACTTAAATGCTAATCTGGCTGGTATTAATACGTCAAAGCTTTTTTATGGACTGGAGAACCTGGGACAATCCACCCTTACCTCTAAAAATATTGCAGGTCAGTTTTCGGGCAAAATTAATATCGGTGGCCGGCTGAATAATCAGTCAGACATTGTAAAGAATAGTTTGAACGGTAAAGCTTCCTTTAAGCTTACTGGAGGGCAGTTGATTAATTTTGCGCCTTTTAAGTCGATACAGAAATTCGTATTCAAGAAAAGAGATCTTTCTCATATTGCTTTTGCCCCGGTCAGCAATGTTTTAACGATTAAAAATGGTAAAGTAAATATCCCACAGATGGATATTGCCTCCAGTGTCATTAATCTAAGCATACAGGGCATTTATGCATTTGGCCCTGGTACGGATTTAGGCATCGTCGTTCCGCTACGGAATCCGAAAAAGAAGGCCGAAAGGGCTGCCAAGGGTTTGAAGCCACGGAAAAATAAAGGAATTGTTCTGCATCTGCGTGCCGTTGATGGCAAGGATGGGAAAGTGAAAATTGTCTGGGATCCCTTAAGGAAAGGACCGGATGAAGATACGGCTGAGGATGAATGATAAAGAAGACAGCTGTAGATTAAAGTATTAATAGAATCACTTTAGCGTCGCTTCCCTTTTTCAAAGGGCAACCACCCAATCAGGTGCTGATTTTTCCTATTGTCAGCCGGAATCAGCCATTGGTGTATTAGGCGATGGATTTATTGGCATGAGCTGCCAGGATATTTAACTTTGACGTTAAATAGCAATTTGATGTGTAAATCCTAAATCGTTTCTGGCATTACAATAACCTAATACATCCCCCTATGATTGAATTTTGTGGTTATTCAAAAAGCTTTGGACAGGAGCCGGTTTTACAAATAAATAATTTTTGTTTTGAGCAGGGAATTTACTGGCTCAGGGGAAAGAACGGATCAGGTAAAAGCACTTTACTGAAATCAATGGCTGCCCTGTTGTCTTTTGATGGAGATATTATAATCCATCAAAAATACCTTAAAAAAGAAACTCGTCTTTGTCGCAGCTGGGTGGGTTTTGGTTACGCAGAACCAGTGTTTCCTACTTTTCTGACTGGAAGAGATATGATCTCATTTTTTCAGAAAACAAAAGGAGTGGTGCCTGGTCAGCTCGACATGTTGTCAACGGCACTGGAAGCCGGCTATTTTCTAAACCAGCAGATAGGCACCTATTCCAGTGGTATGATAAAGAAGCTTTCCTTAATTCTGGCTTTTACCGGACGCCCGAAGTGGGTGTTACTCGATGAACCCTTTAATGCGCTAGACGGACAGGCTGTCACAGCTTTAATTAATATGATTCAGCAGTTGCACAGGGAGCAGGGGGTACAGCTGGTCCTTTCTTCGCATCCCCAAAGCCAGGCCATGCTGCCAGCGGGCCTTACCCAATTGGAAATACGAAATGGGAGCCTTCATCATTACGGCTCATGAAAGGACTTGATCATATACAACAGGAAATGAATAATGCAGTAAATCACCCTATTGACCGGGTGTTTTACCGCATTTTCGTCCAATCCTTTTACAAGCAGCACGCCGGACTGTTCCTGTTTTTATTTATGTTGTTTTTCAGTAGCTTTTTCTACATTAATTACTTGGGTAAGATGCCTGCAGCAGAGAGTTTTTTCTGGCATTTTATTTTGATGATCACGGTAATCAGTCACCAGTTCATGGTGATGCTATTTTTAGGGCTGGCTGCTTTTTATTCCATAAAAAGCATGCTATTTGTCTGGTCTGTCACCCGACGGCCCTCTTCTGCGTTTCTTTTGATGAGTTTTGCTGCACTCCCTTGGACGGTGCAATGGTGGGCCTGGTTGCGGATGCAACTAGGACTGACAGCGCCGTTATGGCTATATGCTTTTTGCTGTCTCATCGTTGCAGGGATTTATCATCATCTGCTCTATGGTTTTGTGATCATATTTTTCCTCTTGCTATTTACAGTCATTATTGCCTGCCTCAATTGCGCCAGATTGCTGAAATTGAAAGAAGGGGTGTCAGGGCAGAGGTTTATTCACTGGCGGGTTAATAGTGGGATGCAGATAAGGTTGCTACTGATCAACTATTTGTTGCGTAAGGAGCTTGTGGCACTAGTCATCACTAAGGTTATTTCGGTGACCCTGCTACTCGTCATGCGAAATTGGTCAATGTATGAACCGCTCACGCCAAGGGAATGGATGCTTGCAATTCTTGTTATCAGTGTGGCACATTTGCTGATTTCGTATAAGGCGGCCGCTTTCCTTTCGGCCGCTCTGCCAGTTCCTGGAAATTTGCCGATTAAAAAACTGACCGGTTTTTTATTTCCGGGCTGGAGCTATATATTACTATTGCTTCCAGAGCTTTTCTTGCTTTTAGCTGCTACCTCCTGGACATTTTCGGTGTATGGCTGGATAATGACGCTTAGTTTTCTGTGGCTTTTTCACTATTTATCTACCGGGTCGGATTACAGTTTAACGCAATTGCTGAAGCTGTGTTTTCTTTTGTTATGTGCGGATTATTTGTTGACTTTATATCAGCTGTCCTGGGTTATCTTGCTTTTTAATTTCCTGGTAGCTTATAAGCTTTTCCATGACCAGTTTCACTTAAAGCCACAGCGAGTTTTTTAAGAATTGAAGATCTATGAACTGTGTGGTTTACTCATCTTAACAAGGAATCTAACTTCGATCCTTGGTAACTTTTGGGTGATTAAGAAGTAATGGGGTCAAGGTTTTCCAGTGCCCGGATTACCCGGCTGACAGGAAGCCCTACAACATTATAATAATCACCCTGGATAGAATGGATCCCTGTAAGGCCGATCCATTCCTGGACCCCATAAGCGCCAGCCTTGTCTAAAGGTTGGTATTTTTCCACATAATAGCTAATCTGATCATCTCTTAAAGGATGGAACCTGACCTCTGTTTGAACCGAAAATGTAGTTGGAATGCCCTGATGCCAGATGCAGACACCGGTTATTACCTGATGGGTCTTCCCGGAAAGCAGCCTGAGGTATTCCACCGCCTGAATCAGATCTCTCGGTTTTCCGAGCACCTGGCCGTCAATTGCCACAATTGTATCAGCCGCCAGAATAGGACTGTTGTCTTTGATAAGTGCTGCCACAGCCCGAGCCTTATTTACAGCAATATGCACCGCAATCTCTTCAGTATCCATGTCAGACGGATAATCTTCAGCGGTGTCTGCCGTTTGAATGGTAAATGGGATACCGGCGGCTTCCAGTAGTTGTTTGCGACGGGGTGATTTTGACGCTAAAATGATCGGTGTCATGAAGGTTTAAGGAGGTTTACGCAATTTATTAAAAGACAGATACCCTACCTTTTACAGATGGAATATCAAAAACAGCATCGACAGTATGCCCGCCAGCATTACCCATTTTACCTGACTACTCAATTGATGATAAACCGTACTGTCGGCCGGTTTGAGTAGCCGCCGAAGGATCTTAAATGATGGATAGATGAGTAAGACGATACAGTAAATTGAGCTGATCCACCAGCCAAATTGCAACACATATATAGTCATAATACAGAGCAATGCCAACAGTACAATCTGCCAGATTGCAACATATATTTTTGCGGCATTCATACCGAAGACAATAGGGAAGGTGCGACAATTATAACGGCTGTCTCCCGGCACATCTTCCATATCTTTTATCATTTCCCGGATCAGGGAAATGATAAAAGCAAAGCCGGCATATAAGAAGGTCAGTCTGGTAATCTTACTGATATCAAGTGTTGCATTTTTAGCGATTAACTGGTTGCTCTCGCAAAAAGTAACGACCAGTACTGTCCATGCAGTGAGTAAGGCAATAATGATATTCCCCGAAAGCGGTTTTCGTTTCAGGACAATTGAATAAATAAACAATAGACAGGCGCAGATCAGGTTGGATAAACCCAGTAGATATGCATGTGTTTTATATTCAATCCAACAACCAAGTAAAATGCCCGCCAGGCTGAGTAGAATATGAAAGAGAATCGCCCAGTGGCGGTGAATATATTTACTAATGATAACTTTACTTGGTTTATTGATCTGATCGATATTGATGTCAAAATAATCATTAATGATATTGCCTCCGCCAGCAATGAAGACGGAAGATAATCCCAAAAGGAAAATATAACTACCTGCCAGGTTGGGTTGCAGACCGGCCTGATGGAAGGCTGGTATGATAACACAGTATTCAAACAGCACCTGGGTAATAAAAATAAATACCAGGTTTGGGAGGCGGATCAATTTTAAAAATGCGCGAAATCCTTTCACTATAATCTGCTTTTACTGCGCTTTAATGGCAGTGTTTAATGGCCAGTTATCCTGCAGTTTCAGGGTTTTCTCAATTACGTCACGTACGCAACCATCGCCACCTTTTATAGGCGAAAGATATTCGGCAATGGCTTTTATTTCTGTGCAGGCATCTGCAGGGCAGGCTTTAATACCCGCTTTCAGCATTACCTGGTAGTCAGGGATATCATCACCCATAAATAGCACATGCGCCGGATCGAGCTGGCAATCCTTAATAAAGGTTTCAAAACACGCAACTTTATCCTTTACATCCATAAAAACATGTCGAACGCCTAAATCATGCAACCTTTTCCCGGCCCCTGTTTCTTTTCCCCCGGAAATGACCGCCATCGGGTAGCCCAGCTTGACTGCCAGTTGTATAGCATAACCGTCACGAACGCTCATGGTTCTGGCCATGACAATTTTACCGTCGATATTAAAATCAGGCAGTACCATGATCTTATTATCGGTCATGACACCGTCAATATCAAACACAAATGCTTTTACTTGCTTAAATAGTTCTAATGCGTTCATGATTGGGCGTATTCGTTGGTGTGTCAGGTAACACAAATGTAAAAAGAAAAAGCAGAATACGTGTCATTGTTTTAATAAATTCCTAATTTTGTAATCTCTGGTTCTGATTCATCTCAATTTTTAATTTATTATGAAAACAAAATATTTAGTGTTTTTAGGTCTTTTCAGTCTTAGTGTTGTACTGGCCGATGCACAAAAAGGGCAGGATTGGGCAAATTTCGGGCGTTTTTCTGAGCAAAATAAAAAGGACATACAATTGCCTAAGGCGCAGCGTGAGGTCGTATTTATGGGTAATTCTATTACAGAACAATGGTATAGCCATGACAGTCTTTTTTTTAAAAATAATCATTATATTAACCGTGGAATCGGCGGACAGACCACTTCCCAGATGCTTATCAGGTTCAGGAAAGATGTTGTTGCCTTACAACCTAAGGTTGTTGTCATCCTGGCGGGCACAAATGACATTGCAGGCAATACTGGGATCATTTCTTTAGAGGATATTGTAGGAAATTTTATTTCTATGGTGGAAATTGCTCGTGCGCATCATATCACCCCAATTATCTGTTCTGTAT
>DATJDF010000371.1:0-5441 GCA_035497555.1 Arachidicoccus sp.
TATCCGGCAGTCGGTTGATATATTGTATAAGTTGTTCACTATAACCAGTGATCAGCTCTCCAACTGTTTCAAATTTTGTAAGTGCTATATAAGGTGCAAAGGAAGGATTATACTCCTCAGGACTTGGTCTTGACATAATTAATTACTTTGAAAAGTAAAGTTATTAATCCTGGACCAGATTACAGTCTAATTGTAATTTAAAAATTACCTTTGTCCGGCTATTTAATTTAAAAAAAAAGTTACATGACTAAATCGAGCATTCATATAGATATTGAATTAGATGACGATAAAGTTCCGGCAAATATCTTGTGGAACACTACTGATCGGGATCAGGACGCACAGAAGGCACGGGCGATGCTGCTTGCTTTTTGGGATGGGGCTGATAAAAGTGCTTTACGCATTGATCTTTGGACTAAGGATATGATGGTAGATGAAATGGCAGATTTTTTTTATCAGACTTTAATGACCATGGGAGACACACTTAAGCGCTCAGTGAATCAACCCGAACTGGTGGATGACATGAAAAATTTCGCAAAGGATTTTTACCAGAAGTTCAGGAAAATCCAAATTGAACAAAACAAGATTGAAGGTAAGGAGTAGGATGGCCAAGGAAGATGTTAATGGTTAAATACTTGGCATTGCCTACTTTTAAAAATATTAAAATATCAAAAATGAGTTTAGAACAAGAAGTCATGACACAACTGAAAGATGCCATGAAATCAAAAGACGAAGATGCACTACGCAGTCTCAGGGCTATTAAAGCTGAAATTATCAAGGCAAAAACCGAAACAGGGGCCGGTGGCACTGTATCAGCTGAAGGTGAAATTAAATTGCTTCAGAAAATGGCCAAACAACGCCGTGATTCACTTGAAATTTATGAAAAACAAAACCGTGAGGACCTGGCTGTAAAAGAAAGAGCTGAACTTGCTGTCATTGAAAAATTCCTGCCGGAACAAATGAGTGAAGACAAATTAAAGACCGTCCTTGCAGAAATCATTGCAACCACAGGTGCCACTGGACCTTCCGATATGGGTAAGGTCATGGGGCTCGCCACAAAACAACTTGCCGGTAAGGCAGACGGTAAGCTGATCTCTAAGGTGGTTAAAGAACTTTTAACTTAATGATCATAGACCTGATTTCAGCCATTTTACTTGTCCTGGCCATTTTTAAAGGGTACAGGCAAGGGGTCATTGTTGCAGCATTCTCATTTGTTGCGTTAATTATCGGTGTCGCAGCAGCCATGAAACTGTCTGTGGGTGTTGCCCATTATTTAACAGAAAGGTCCCTGCATGGCAAATGGTTGTCTTTTTTGTCTTTTTTACTGGTATTGATTATTGTGATTGTTATCGTCAAGCTGGTGGCAAGGGTCATCCAACGGCTGGCTGAAGCCGTGATGATGGGCTGGCTGAACCGTATTTGCGGTATTCTACTTTATGGTATTCTTTATTTTACCCTTTATAGTGTCGTACTGTTTTATACCAGCAAGATAGGACTGACGGGGGAAAAGACCATCGAACAATCCGTTACCTATCCAATATTCAAGGATCTTGGGCCCTGGGTTATCGATCATTTAGGGAAAGCAGTTCCCTGGTTCAGAAATATGTTCACCGCATTAACCGATTTTTTTGAGGCGATGGCACGAAAACTTCCTACCTGAGTAGTCCGGTCTTTTTGCCGGATACACAGTGTAATTAAGGAGTGTGCTAAAAAAAATAATATTTTATCAATTGAATTATGTTTATTTGTAAGACAGAAATACCTGTATAGACACTATGAGTTACGAAGTAAAACAGTTAGATAAGTTTAGTTATATAGATGAAGGCAAGGGTGAAACGCTTGTTCTGTTTCATGGTCTTTTTGGGGCTTTAAGCAATTTTGAAGACCTAATTGAACATTTTAAAAAAAACCACCGGGTTATTGTACCCCTGTTGCCTCTGTTTGGACTCGATCTACTGAGTACTTCTGTAGGCGGCTTGCAAAAATATGTAAATCGTTTTTTTGAAAAATTGGAGCTGAGTCAGATTCATTTATTGGGGAACTCCCTGGGGGGTCATGTAGCGCTGGTCCAGGTTTTAAAGCACCCTGAGCGGATTAAAACCCTTATTCTTACCGGTAGTTCAGGTCTTTTTGAAAATGGGATGGGAGATACTTACCCCAAGCGTGGCGACCGGGAATATATCCGGAAAAAGACTGAATTTACCTTTTTTGATCCTAAAATGGCTACAGAGGAATTGGTGGATGAAGTTTTTGAGATCACCAATAACCGCTTAAAAGTGATTAAAATTATTGCGCTGGCTAAAAGCGCCATCCGCAATAACCTTGGAGAGGAGCTCAAAAATATCCTGCAACCCACTTTACTTATTTGGGGCCAGAATGACCAGGTTACCCCACCTTTTGTTGCTGAAGAATTTAAAAAACTGATACCGAATTCTGAACTTTACTTCATTGATAAGTGCGGTCATGCACCTATGATGGAGGTTCCCGATGAATTTAATGTAATACTCGAAGAATTCCTGTCTAAACACCAGTCATAATTTCCTATGTTATGTACCCAAATAATATCACCGGATTATCCAACTTTATCCACTAAGGAAACTGTTGCAGATCTGCAGGAACTCTTCCAGAAGAGCGGAGAAACCCTTATTCCGCTGCTAAATGATCAATTATTGGAAGGTTTGTTATGTTATGAGGATATTCAGTCCATTGATCCTAAAACGACCCTGGAAAAGGTACCGGCCCGGACCTTGTTTGTCGGTGGGAAAGAACATTTTCTGTCTGCCTTAAAAACCATGTCGCTGACAGGGATGGCCATCCTCCCCGTAATTAATGAAGACCAGCTTTATGAAGGCGTTATTACAAGAATCTCACTTTTGCAGGCTCTGGGTACCATAATGGATATTAATAGCAGCACTGGTGCTATTATAGTGCTTCAAATGGCCAAGACAGCTTTTTCATTTACGGAGCTGGCCCGACTCATTGAGTCAAATGATGCGAATATTACCCAGTTGAATAGCTATTTAGACGTTTCTTCGAATCAATTTATTGTCACCATCCGGCTGGACCGGATGGAAGTTTCCGATATTATCAGCACTTTACAGCGCTATGAATATAAGGTGGTCTATTTCTGGGGAAATGAACTCTATGAAAATGAGCTTAGACAGAATTATGACGCATTAATGAACTATCTGAGTATTTAGAGAAACACTTTGAAAACGAGTATACATATATTATAGCGCATTAATGGATTGTTTAAGTATTTAGTTTCCAGGGAATAATGACCCGTTTTTTTCGGGGAAATAAAATAATGGCATAATTATCGCATATATAAACTTATATAAATTTTAAAAACCAAACAATAATGAAAAAACTAAAAATTTCTCTTTTCGCCGTAGTAGCTGGAGCTTTAATGCTGAGCTCTTGTGACGTATATAAAAACGCAAATAAAAGCGAGCGCGGCGCTGCAATAGGTGTTGCAGGTGGAGCTGTTGCAGGTGGGGTTATTGGGAAAATTACAGGCAATACAGCACTTGGTTCCATTATTGGTGCGGCTGTCGGCGGCGGTGCAGGTTACGTTATCGGTAAAAAAATGGATAAACAGGCCGAAGATATTAAAACTCAAATCCCGGATGCAAAAGTGCAACGTGTAGAAGAGGGTATCGTTGTAGAATTCAGCAGCAAAGTACTTTTTGGTTTCGACCAGTCCAGCCTGACAGATGCTTCCAGAACGACCTTAGGCAATCTGATCACCATTTTGAATAAATATCCTGATACAAATTTGGAAATCCAGGGGCATACTGATAATACCGGTGCAGCCAATTACAATATGACACTTTCTGTCAAAAGAGCTACTTCAGTTTCAGATTACCTGAAATCTAATGGTATTACGAATTCCCGGTTGAGCATAAAAGGCTTTGGTGAAACAGCGCCTAAATATGACAATAATACGGAAGATGGCCGGATGCAGAATCGCCGTGTTGAATTCCTGATTACAGCCAACGAACAAATGAAGGCTGATGCCGCCACAGAGGCAAAACAGGAAGGCAGAAAATAAGCTACTGTATTGTTTCAGTATACATATCTCTAATACGCGTTGGATAATTATAGCGTATTGATTATGGCCCGCAAGCTTAAACTATAAGTTTGCGGGCTTTAATTTTTCAATGACGGCACCTCTCCCCCAATTCAAAGACTTCCAATTTTCCTATCAATAACCATTATCCATTTAAAAAAGCGCCCATTATCAATAAGAAGTGAGATAGATTCGGGATTTTATCCTGCTCAATACACGTCCTAATTGTATTTGCTTTTCTGCGTTAATATTTTGGCGGAATGGCTCATAAATCAAAGAATGAACACATCACATTGATAGTCAACTATTTACAGTCTATCTGTATGCTTTTAGAATCGCATGGGGCAAAATAATCCTTTTTGCCGGCAGTAGACTAACCACTACTCAGGAGAAAGAGGCAGTCGAAATTTCGACTGCCTCTTTCTCCTGAGGTTGAGTAAGAATCCAACCTTATTCCAATTCAAATAGTCAGTTCCTAACGGCCCCAGCTGGTCCAGCCAGTGGTCCAGTCACTCTGGCCATCAAACGCACCGACATAAGTGGTTTTGACAAAGAAGGCATCGCTAAGCCCTTCAAAATCGAATTTACCTGCTTTGGTTAAAGCGAGTGATCCGGCTTTTGGCATCAGATTGGGTGCAGCATTATTAAATGCATCCGTCAGGCCAGCATCAGCAGCACTACCTAAGTACTGCGTTAAATTTGTTGAAATAGACAAAGTAGTAAGTGCAGCAGTATTCAATGTGGTCGAATCATTACCGAGTACTAGGAAGGGTTTTGTAATCGCATTTAACAGGCTATTATAAAAGCCTGCTTTACGCGTTTTAAAGTATTCCTGTGTTGGCTGATCTTCAACAATCAAACCGCCCTTTTGTGAACCCAGTACAACTGAATTGGCCAATACCACCTGAGAACCTCTTCTGAAACGCATTCCGTAGCCATAATCTGCAGAAGTACCACTGGCATTGTTCGGTCCGATAGCGGTAAAGTTTGATAAGATCGGGTGTGTAATCGGTGTAGTCGTGAAAGGAATTTTTCCGTTGGTGTTATCTACTTCAAAATTATTTGAGATGTCACCGGAAGTGCCCTTGGCATCAGTAAACTGGGGATCCTTGATGGAGATACCAAACTGAATTTTACCACGGAAACCATCATCCATATCAAAATCATCATCTGCACAGTTGTAAGCGATCAGGTATTTACAATTAACGGTACCGCCGAAGAATTCATAGCCGTCATCCAGACCACGGATCACCTGGATATGATCAATTGTTGTTCCACTACCTACTGCATACAGTGACAGACCGTTTACTTCATCACCCGGGTTCACGGCTTTACCTGCATATTCAATTCTTACGTACTGGAGGGTACCACT
>DATJDF010000372.1:0-8108 GCA_035497555.1 Arachidicoccus sp.
ATTTCCCGGATTTTTTTAATATTATCAATATCCTCAGGTGAATAAGCCTCTTTTTCTTCCAATGATTTCTGACTATCCGTTACCTCGCTGGTCATTATAGGCGCCTTTAACACGCGCCCCAATTTGGTACCAGGCTTGTCGGGTACCAGTTTCGCAAGGGCATTGGATTCCGAAAGCGGCAGATCCAGTACCCGGGCGACATCCTTAATAGACATCTTAGCCGCCATAGTGCCATAGGTAATAATCTGGGCCACCTGCTGTTTGGAATATTTTTCTACCACATAGTTAATCACCTTGATGCGGCCTTCGTCATCGAAGTCCGTATCAATATCGGGCATGGACTTACGATCAGGATTCAAAAAACGCTCAAACAGCAGATTATACTTTATCGGATCGATATTCGTAATCCCTATGCAGTAAGCCACAACACTACCGGCAGCCGAACCACGACCCGGCCCGATAAAGACCCCTAAATCCCGGCCTGCTTTAATAAAGTCGCTTACAATCAGAAAATATCCGGCAAAACCCATTGTTTTAATCGTAAAAAGCTCAAAATCCAGTCTTTCTCTGATCTCTTCCGTGATCTCACTATACCGCTTCCTGGCGCCTTCGTAGGTCAGGTAGTGCAGAAAATTCCATTGGTTAATATTACTGTCGGTGGTGGTCTTGAATTCCTCAGGGATGGGAAAGGCGGGTAAAAGAATGTCCTTTTTAAGATTCAGTACCTCAATTTTGTCCACAATCCCCTGAGTATTTTCTAATGATGCGGGCAGGTCTTTGAAGACCTTTTCCATTTCGGAGGTTGTTTTAAAATAGAACTGATCATTGGGGAACTTAAAGCGCCTGTTTTTTACAATAGCATCATCATTGACAAAGTCATCAAAACCAGGAGTTGTCTGTTTTTCACCGGTATTAATACATAACAGAATGTCATGTGCATTTGCATCCTCCTGATTGGTATAATGACTGTCATTGGTGCAAATGATCGGGACATTGTATTTTTTGGCAAATTTCAGTAACACCAGGTTTACCTGATCCTGCTCCGGGATACTATGGCGTTGTAATTCGATATAATAATCATCGCCAAAAAGATCCAGCCACCATTTAAACTCCTTTTCACCAGCTTCCTCGCCATGCTGCAATATGGCCTGGGGCACAGAAGCTCCCAGACAACAAGTCGTGGCAATGAGCCCTTCATGGTGTTTCAATATGAGTTCTTTATCCACCCGTGGATATTTACTATAAAGGCCCTCAATGAACCCCAGAGAAGTCAGTTTAATCAGGTTCCTGTATCCCTGTTCATTTTTCGCCAGCAGTATCTGGTGATAGCGTCTGTCTTTTTTTTCCTTTGTAAAAGTTTTCTGCCACCGGTTTTCCACCACGTAAAGTTCACATCCAACGATCGGTTTAATTTTTGGCGTAACAATATCTTTTCCATTTTCATCCTTGCCAATTACTTTGGTATTGTTCCAGGCCTGGGCTACGAACTCAAAAGCACCAAACATATTGCCATGATCGGTCAGGGCAAGTGCCTTCATCCCGTCTGACTCCGCTTTTTTATATAAACTACTAATGGAAGCGGCACCATCCAATAAAGAATATTGTGAATGAACGTGAAGATGTGAAAATTGCGGCATAATATATTAAAGCGCTTTTAAACGCCATTTTTGGGGCTATTCTGAGTGTATTACAAGTTACAAAATTCGATAAAAAATGACGAACTAAAAACTTAAAAGCTATATTGGGGAAAACTAATTACGATTTCAATTTTTATTTTCACTTAATTACACAACTAACTATAAATGAATAATATACAACATTAAACTACATCTAAAACACCTTCAATAGCCCGGATTACTGCCTGATCCTTTAAATCCCATAGCCTGCAGCAAAGCACAGGAGCATGGGCTAGTAGCCGAACCCCTTGCCTGTATTTCCTGAGGTCTCGTCCAGGCATAGTCCAGTCCATGGTTTTCCATAACCGGCCTTTTATTTTACAACGACATTATACGTCACGGGACCGGCGTCATCCACTAAAGTGATAAAAGGATCCTGACTTGTAATACCGTCAATAATATAAATGCGCTCTTCCGCGCTGGAAGTAAAGACTTCAATCTCATATACCGCCTTTCCAAATGCATAGGTGACCTTAAAGGATGGCCACTGCGCGGGTGTACAAGGCTTAAAGGTAAGTCGATTCCCACTGCGGCGGATACCCAATATAAATTTAGTCATAAACTGCTGCATCCAACCAGCGGATCCGGTATACCAGGTCCAGCCACCCCGGCCCTTATGTTGAGGTGCATTGTAAACATCTGCCGCCATTACATAAGGTTCTACTTTATATACCTCAACAGCTTCCCGGTTAAAGGTATGCGCAATCGGGTTGATCATTGAAAACAGGCGCCATACTACGTCAGCCATACCCATCTCTGCAAAGGCCATCATTGCCCATACGGCCGCATGCGTATACTGCCCGCCGTTTTCCCGGACACCGGGTGCATATCCCTTGATATACCCGGGATTGAGCTCAGATTTGTCAAAAGCGGGATCCAGTAATAAAATAATTCCCTCTTTTGGGCGCACCAGGTGCCGCTGCAATGCTGCCATAGCAACATTTTTCCTGTCCGGTGCACCTGCTCCCGATAGCACTGACCAGCTCTGGGCGATAGAATCGATTTGGCATTCCTTATTCTGAGCTGAGCCAAGTGGTGTACCGTCATCAAAATATGCCCTTCTGTACCAGCCGCCATCCCAGCCATTTTGCTGGATATTTTCCTTTAAAATGGCACCTTCGTGTTCGCAGAGCTCCACGGTAGCCGTGTCCTGATGATCTCTGGCAATATCTTTAAACTGCATCAAAACACTATAAAGGAAAAATCCCAACCAGACACTTTCGCCTTTACCCTCTTCACCCACTTTATCCATACCGTCATTCCAGTCACCAGTACCCATTAAAGGCAGACCATGAACTCCCATGCGCAGTCCGTGCCTGATGGAACGTAAGCAATGCTCATAAAGCGTATCTTTTTGTTCAGATATTATTGGCAGATCATAATAGGAGTCCTCATTTTCATTTAACAGTCTGCCTTCCAAGAAAGGTGTTATTTCTGTCAGAATAGAATGGTCGCCAGTTGTAAACACGTACTGTGCTGTAACAAAGGGCAACCACAGATAATCATCCGAACATAGGGTACGCACACCTCTGCCAGTTGGCGGATGCCACCAATGCTGAACATCACCTTCCTTAAACTGTCTGGAGGATGATAACAGGATCTGCTCCCGGGCAATATCCGGCCGGTTTTCAAGCAGGGCTAGTACATCCTGGAGCTGGTCTCTAAACCCAAAGGCCCCACCGGACTGATAATAGCCACTTCTACCCCATATCCTACAACCCAGTGTCTGGTAAGTCAACCAGCCGTTGGCAAGGTGATTTAGTGCATTATCCGGTGTCAGTACCTTTGTCTGGCCCAGGGTTTCATTCCAGAGGGCATGAACGCGTTTCAGTGCAGCCCCGGCTGCCTCAGGTCCCTTGACAGATTCTATTAAAGCAATCGCAGCCGCCTTATCAGGCGCTGATCCTAATCTGAATACAACCTCTTTTTCCTCCTTGGGATATAAACTAACCGGCACCTGGATTGCAGCACAGGGGTCCAGTGCCGCACCCGTTTTCCCCGAAAGCTTCGTCCTGGTCAAGGCCGCCGGGAAGGCCAGCCGGCCATTGCGCCCCAGAAAATCAGTACGATCAGCGGTGATACTGTTATCCTTTCCGTCCGCATCAAAAAAGCAAACTTGTCCCGGATAGCTGCTGCTGTAACGGTTAAAGGCCATAACCCCGGATCGATCGGGCACTTTTTCAGTGACAACATACATTGCGTTTTTACCGGCAAGATCACCCAGCACCCATTCAACATAACCGGTAACTTTTAATTTTCTTTCCCGCCCAGAAACATTGATCAGCTTTAGCTGTTGGAATTTTACAGACTTCTCTGTATCCACGAAAACCCATAAACTGGTTTCTATACCATTTTCTGTATGTTCAAAAACACTGTAACCATAACCGTGGCGGGTAATATAATCTCCTTTAGTTGCCATCGGCAATGCCGTAGGTGACCAACATACACCCGTTTCTTCATCCCGGATATAAATAGCTTCACCGCAACTGTCGGATACCGGATCATTCTTCCATGGTGTAAGCCTGTATTCATGGGCATTACCGCTCCATGTATAGGCACTACCACTTTCAGATATAACAGTACCAAAGTCTTTATTGGCCAATACATTCGACCAAGGAGTGGGTGTATGCTGCTCCCGGTTGATACGGATAATGTATTCCTTTCCATCTTCAGTAAACCCACCAAAACCATTATCAAAAGTAAGATTGGACGGTAAGGGTCGACTACTAGCCACCTGTGCGCTCTGACGGGCACTGGCGCCTGTATTGTTCTGTGATGATAATAGCGGTGGAGGCAACAATTTGGCCACTGTTTTACGGGTGATCTGTTCCTCAAGTGTTCCAAGATTATCATCAATAATTATGCGTGCAACGGTCTGGATCAAAATCCGGTCTTCCGAAGCAATCTGATCCGAGGATCTGAGAAAGATACCACCATATTGTTCATTCAGCGATACGCTATTGGCCAGCGCAATCAGACTCTGAATCTGATCCTGTAGCTCCTGACGGTAGGTGCCAAAGTTTTCATTCCAGATGATCAGATCCGCCTTGACCCCCTTTAAACGCCAATAAATATGGGCATTGATCATCTGACGGATCAACCCTATATTTTCTTCACTCTGAACCCTTAAAAGTACAATTGGCAAATCACCGGATATAGAATATGACCATAGACCGGACTGCGTCTTGAGGTTACTGTTTATAATAGATGGCGCTGCCCTAAGTGTTGCATTAGGGTAAAGGATAGATCCTGCCATTCGTCCATATAACTGCGCTTCGGCTTCCGTGGCATTGATTTGCCGTAAAAGCACTTGGCTATGTGTCCAGGAAAGTTCAAAGGCACGGTTTTTCAGGTGCCGGTCCTGATATTTATAAAGCAAACCTTCACAGACAGTTTTTTTATCAGCGACTCCGATTACCAGATCAAAAGTTGCGGTCTGGTTAGGTTTCAGGCTAACCCGGTGCCGGATCGCAACAATCGGATCTAAGACCGATCCCGCATTACCTCCCAGAGGACCTGCAAGGTCCAGGGCAGCGGGGCTTGCAACACTGCGGCTGCGTCCAATGAATTTCATCCTGTCGGTTTCAAAAGAGATCGACTGGCTTTCTGCTCCACTGACAGACATTAGGTGAAACATCCAGGGTGGTTGTTCACTCGATGACCTTGAACGGCGGGTACAGAGGATGGCCTGTTCCGACTCCCGGAACTCCGTTTCTACAAATAGGTTACTAAAGGCAGGATGGGCCTCATCCGCCGCCTGGGGTGCTAAAACAACTTCTGCGTAGCTGGTAATTTCAATCTCGCGGGCGCTGCTGTGACGGTTGGTTACCCTGACCCTTCTTACTTCTACATTATCTTCCGGTGAAACGACGATTTCTGTCCGGGTTTCAAAATCATTGTCTCTTCGTCTGAATTCTGCATGCCCCTGTGAAAAGACAGCTTCATACCTTTTAGTCGGGTTCAGCGTAGGCTGATGTGTATTGGACCAGAAAAGATTATCCTCCAGGTCCTTAATATAGCAGAAAACGCCCCAGTTATCCAGTGTTCCGTCCTCACGCCAACGAGTTATGGCCAGGTCCTTCCATTTACTGTATCCGCCGCCTGCATTAGAAATCATAACATGATAATGTCCGTTAGAAAGCAACTTGACCTCCGGCTGGGTAGTATGCGGCGTATTGAGTATCCGCATTTGTCCCTGTTCAGCAGCAGGACTTGTCTGGGTCAAATCAGGCGTATGAGAATAAAATATTGTCGCTTTCGGTATTTTCTCCTGTAACAAAAGTAAAGCAGACTGAAACTGCGGATCCGCTTCAAAACGTTCCTGCATCTTCCTGTTCAGCAACAGGTATGCCAGCGACAAAAAGCTCATTCCCTGGTGATGCACCATAAAGGAACGAACCACCGCTTCGGACTGCCCACGGGGCAGCCTGGAGGCGGTGTAATCCACAGCTTCATAAAATCCGAATGCACCTTCATAACCCATGTCCGCCATTTCCCTCAGGTTATCGCAGGCTTGTACCGGTTGAATCATGAGGGCAAGCATGGATGCGTAGGGTGCAATAACCAGGTCATCCCCCAGCCCTCTTTTTAGACCAAGACCCGGAACACCAAATGCACGGTATTGATAATTGAGACTCGCATCCACTGTATTGAATCCCGATTCAGAAATCCCCCAGGGCACACTTCTTTTGACTGCAAAAGAAATCTGTCTTCGGATCATACCCTTACTGGTCTGTTCAATCAGTGTGTTTTCATAAGTGGGCATCACCAGTTGGGGCATCAGATATTCAAACATAGAACCACTCCAAGAAAGCAACACAGGTGTCGTACCACCGCCCGTCAATAAACGGCCAAGGGCAAACCAGGCGTCCTGCGGTAGCTTTCCCTGTGCAATAGCGACATAAATTCCTAGCCTGGCCTCTGAGGCCAATAAATCATAATAACTATTGTCTGCCAGATGCTCCTGAACATTATAACCAATCCTGAGTAAATGTTTTGAGCGGTCGTATAAGAAATCATAATCCATATCGGACAGCCGTTGACATACGTCAGCCTGGGCGATGATCCGCTCGACCCGTTCTCCGGCTTTCTTCGCCCCATCGAGAATATGATCCTTTATTTGGATTAACTCCTGTTGAACAAGCGGATCCCGGGTTTCCTGGATGAGTTGATCAATCAAATCGGGGACATCTTTTCGATAGTTTTTTAAGCGGTACAGGTGTACATTATCCTCCAGGAAATTAAGCGCACTAAATCTGCTCAGATACATATTACCGATCCAGGGCGCCAGATCATTAATTTCTTCCAGAGCAGCATGTGTCTGCTGGCGAAAACTGATCATCCCATCCATGGGAACTACCTGCACCTCTGTTTCTCTGGCAGGTGAACTGGCTGCGGGTGGCACCGCAGCCAGTGGTGGCAAGTATTCCACTGCGCCGATACCAGCTACCTTCTGGGTCAGGGGCTGCATAGCAAGCGCACTTTCAGGTATGGTTTTATGCTGCTGCTTATTCACTTTATCTGCCAGCTCCTGCAATTCCATCAGCACATTATAATACTCGGTGAGACGCCGGGGTGTATCTGTTTTTTCGCATAATTCATGAATGCGTTTAAATAACACACTTAAAGAATTATCCTCAGATTCCAATACTTCATCTGTCACCAGGTGTAAAGTATCGCGTAGTCCTTCAAAAAAGTTCTCCTGAATAATCTTTTGAAACGGCAATTGCAGTAGCCCTTGGCGGAGCGTTATCAGATGCCCGGCCAAATTGCCACTATCCACTGCCGAAATATATTTAGGCGGCATGGGCATCAGGCTCAATGTATCATACCAGTTGTAAAAATGCCGGTGGTATTTCTCCAGTTGATCCATGGTTTCCAGGGTCTGCCTTGTTCTTTCCAGAAAAGTAAATCCGGTAATATAGCCAAAGTCGTAAGCGGATAGATTTGCCAGTAATGCAAGACCCATATTGGTTGGAGAGGTCCGGTGTGCAATAGCAGGCTTGGGCTCCTGTTGGTAATTATCCGGAGGTAGCCAATTCTCTGCTTTTGTTACAAAACTTTCAAAATAGGACCAGGTCTTTCTGGCAATCACATGCAGGAAGATGAGATCTTCTTCGTCCAGCAATGCAGATTTTTGCTTTTTAGGTTTAGAGGTATACCAGCTGACAATCGGTGCAGCAATCCATAGTAATAATACAGGTATGGCGACCAGGAACCCATTAAAAGTAAAATATAATATAACAGCTCCGAAAACCAGGCTAATAAAAGGCGCTGACCACATCAAGCGGTAAGTCTGTAAAACCGTCTTGTGGTTATTGCCTTTCAGACTACCTGAAGGTGTCCACTCCAGCAGGTGTTTATTTGAAAAAATCATCCGCCAGTTGGTGCGAATAATGGCATCCATATTCAGCCAGGCCTCATAGGGCAGGC
>DATJDF010000373.1:0-3838 GCA_035497555.1 Arachidicoccus sp.
CGGATCACGAACCATTCTTTCTACTTGCTTAAATAGAAGCAATGCGGTATCTAATTTACCTACACGCGCTGTGGCATTACCGATGTTCAAAAGATTTTGGGCAATTAACTGGGTATCCCTGGCCTGAACGCCGGCCCGGTATCCACTGCGGGCATATTTTTCTGCTTTTGGAAAGTCACCAGCCAGCCAGAAAATTTCGGAAATATTGGTTTCGATCTCGCCACTGAATTTGGCATCGGGTAATGCATTGGCAATACTTAATGCCTGGAGGTAATAATAGATTGCTGAATCCTTCTCCTCCTTGGCCTGGAAGATCCATGCCTGCAGATCTTTTACCAGCGCAAGCTCTCTGTTATTTTTCATTGCGATGGCAAGAAGCGTCGCTTTCTGAATATGTGCGGAGAGTGGCTCCAATTTATTTTCGACATAATAAGTCACGGCCATTAACCGGTGATATTCCACCATCCCTTTGCTGTAATGAATGGGTGCAGATAATTGCCATATCTCTTTTAGATATTGTCTGGCTGCTGCAACTGTCGCAGGGTTTTGTGCTGCGGGAAGTGCTTTTTTTAGAAGCGCATTGATTTTCAATGTGTCCGCCCTTATATGACTGGAAGGTTTCCTGTTATTTTGTCCCCGAGCTTCGATTTTAAACAGGGACAAAAGCAGTACCATGAACACTACACTTAGCATCCCTCGGGAGACATTTAGGCGGATCTGCAAAATTTTGGGCATGCGCAGCGAGTTTAGCGTCATCGATGGTTAAGGCTTCAGTAATATGTTGTTGCCTATATCAGTATCGTAAAATTGACTAATATTTTCCAACTCACCAATATTTATTAAAAAACCCCCCTTTTCCGGTAAGAAAATAATTCCTTATTTATAGGGATTGTTATTGTAGATTTACAGTCTGAGCTTTGCTGCAATATTCGTTATGTGGCAGTAAAGTGTGAGACAAGACACTGTGAGATGATGATGTATGATAGATCTGGTGGGTGAGCCTATGGCGAAATTTAGATAAACTATCCAAAATGGACTTTTGAAAAATACTGCTTAGTACTGCGATTTTATTCAACATAACATCATTTGAAAAATGAGAAAGAGAAAAATAGGCTATAGGATAGCCTTTGTAATGCTCGGACTATGTCTGATTGCATTGACGTTCTTAATGTTTGTACTTCCTGCAGCCAAGGCCGGGAAGGCTCCGGAACTTACCGTCAGGTCAACTCCTGAACTGATCCAACGTGGGAAGTATCTTGCCAATCATGTGGCCATTTGTATGGACTGTCATTCGTCTAGGGATTGGAGCCGTTATTCCGGTCCACCTATTGCCGGAACCTTTGGAGCCGGCGGAGAAGTCTTTAACCGGGATATGGGATTCCCGGGTGTTTTTTATTCAAAAAACATTACCCCCGCCCATCTTAGAGATTGGTCAGACGGCGACATACTGCATGCTTTTACGGCCGGGGTTAATAAACAGGGAAAGGCGCTGTTTCCGATTATGCCTTATTTGTACTATAACAAAATGGATCCTGAAGATGCCTATGCGATCATTGCCTATTTGAGAACACTCAATCCTATTGATAAAACTGTGCCGGACCGGGTGGTAGATTTTCCTATGGATCTGATTATTAATACAATTCCTCTGAAAACGGATCTTCGGCCGAAGCCGCCAAAGTCAGATATAATTGCTTATGGCGGTTATCTGACAATGGTGGCCGGTTGTGCTGAATGCCATACCAGAGAAAAGAACGGACAAATTGTACAGAGTCTGCGTTTTGGTGGTGGCCGCGCTTTTAAAATGCCTGACGGCATTTTATATTCCGCCAATATCACGCCTGACCCTGTAAACGGTATAGGTAAATGGACTGCTTCCGATTTTGTAAAAAAGTTTAAATTCTATGCTGACATGGCAGCATTGGGAAAGTTGAAGCCTGGAGATAAAAATACCGTTATGCCCTGGAGTATGTATAGCGGTATGGATACAACTGATCTGCAGGCTATCTATGCCTATTTACATAGTATTAAGCCCATCCGGTTATCGAACTCTGCGGAAGTTGCCGGCTTATAGGCAATGGCCAGGCTGTGCGCTTTGCGGGTAGGGTATGCAGCTTTAATGCGTCTGTATGGGAATAATATGGCGATGATCATTACTCTTTAATTTGGCCGGGATACTTTCCAGAATTGCGTGTTTAATAGCGTTCACCAGTTTTCTTTTAACAAAATCTCGGTGGGTTACAATGCCGACTTCGCGAACCGGAGCTGGTGCTTTAAACTGCCGAAGGCGCAACTTTTCCTCTGTTGTCATTCCGAAGGTGGCAAGTTCCGGCAAAATGGTTATGCCCTCACCGGCATCTACCATTCTGCGTAAAGTTTCGAGACTACCGGCCTCGTATTCAAAATGCGCCCCACCCAGGCTGTGTTTCCTTAATTCACATAGGTTAATAATCTGGGACCGGAAACAATGCCCTTCCTCCAGTAACAAAAGATCATTAGGATCAATATCACCGGATAGAATAAAGTTTTTGCGCAACAACTTATTTTTGCCGGAAGAATAGACCATCATTTCTTCATAAAACAAGGGATCCTCTTTAATCCCTTTTTCATTTAAAGGCGTAACGAGAATTCCCATATCAATCTGCCCTTCCCGAAGACGCTTAATGAGATGTTGCGTCGTTAACTCAATTATATGCAGCCGCACCTGAGGGAATTTTCGGGCAAATATGGGAACAAAAAGTGGTAATAGATAAGGAGCCAAAGTAGGAATAACGGCCACCTTAATTTCCCCGGTGACCAGGTCTTTTTTTTCCTGGATCATATCGGTGAGTACGGCTTTTTCTGCCAGAATCCGCCGGGCCTGGTCGATTATTTCTTCGCCCGCGGCTGTAGGCACAACAGGTTGTTTACTACGATCAAAAATTTTAACGGCCAGTTCTTCCTCTAATTTCTGGATCTGCATACTGAGGGTAGGCTGGGTAATATGGCAACTGTGAGCGGCGTCGGCAAAGTGACGAAAGGCATTCACAGCAACAATATATTCTAACTGGGTAAAGGTCATGATTGTGATAATCTATTAAAGGTGTAAAACTATTCAATTTTATTGATAATGTGGGAACTACTGTAGTCGACTTTGAACATCTTCACTACTACTTTGGATCTTTTTGGTTTTAAAGCTCTTACCACTCTGGAAATTATAAGTAAGTGAAAGTTTGAACATCCTTGATTGTCTTTTCTGAGTAATATGGATATTGTTGTCGTTATACTTGATATCCGCGGTAATATTTCTTCCTTCAAAAAGATCTGTTAAGCCTGCCCTGATTTGGAGCCGGTTATCCAGTAGCTTTTTCTGTATGCCAATATCCACTTTAGAAATATTCCCGACAAGTATATTGCCTTCAATCACATTAGAAAGATAAAATGCATTCAGATTGGCACTCCAGGTTTTGGAAAGTGTAAAGTCATGTGCTGTCTGAATAAAGTATATCGGCTTCTGTATAGTAAAGGTCTCAGAATGTATTTTGTCATGCCTGAATTGCAGGGTATTATTTGTTTTCCACCACTTGGTGATCTGCACCGGCAGGCTGAGTGTTGCAATATAGCGTTCATTATAACCTGCATTACCTCTGGTGATTTCTATCATGGACGTGTCCGGGTCTGCGTTGGTGATCTGTGTAATGACATCTATGTCCTTATTGTAACCAACAGATAGGTTGTATTTATTCTTTAAGGTAAATCCGATTTCAAAATTATTAGAGAACTGCGGTCTTAGGAATGGATTGCCACTTTCAAGTGTATAATTATCTAAGTAGGAAACAAAAGGGTTCAGGTCGTTATAATA
>DATJDF010000374.1:0-1824 GCA_035497555.1 Arachidicoccus sp.
CAAATTTGAAAAACAAGCAAATACGAACCGCCTATAATAAAAAATCGATGTTTTGTTATTTGGAGGATTATGAATTGGCTGGCTATCAACGGAAAAAAGCTCTTAAATAGATAGTTTACAGCTATGACTAGAAAATGAGCACCCTTAATAAACTGATAAATGACATGTCAGGAGCGGAGAGGCGATATTTCCGTCTGTTTTAGAAGGCATTTTATCTCGTCGTGGAAAAACATTTTAGTGCTGAAGCTAAAAGGTGATATAAAGGTATACGCAGGAGAACCCCGATCAATAAGGCTTATAGAATCTGCCCAAAAACGCCAATTAACTTAGTCTCTAATCTATTGAAAAAATGCAAAATATTGATTTCTAGCTATTTCAAAAGTAGTGTATATTTGGGAGGTCGTGGGCTATTAAATAACAACACCAAAATGCCGACAAAATATGGACAGCTTATTAGATAAGCTACGAAGTTGGATTAGAGTTATACAAGCTGCATTGATTGGGACAATAGTCATTGAAGCAGCCCTTGTTATTATTATCGGCATAGCCTCTAATAAAATAAGTGAGAGTCTTAACTACTGGTTCTGGATTTTACTTTCTTGTACGATAGTTTATATTTTTCTTTTAATTATAAAAACTTTATACCAATTAAAATTTCCGGGTTCTATTGCTGAAGAACTACAAGCAAAGAGGCAGCTCGAACAGAAAAATCAATTATTTGAGAGACAAAAGGCTATAAATGAATTTATTGACACAGCAATTAAAGGTTTAAATGAACAGACTTGTTTTATAACCGGAGCAAGTGGGGGTGAACATTTGTGCGACCAAGAATTAGGCATTAGATTAAGGCAACTTTTGGAACCTATTATCTCCTATACAGACGTTATTTTGGACACAAGCACAGAAAAAAAGTTTACAATAGGTATTCATTTAGAAACTTACCAGAAGTTTCCTGATAATTATGAATCAATTGAACTGAATAACTATGGAGAAAATCCCATAATCCAAGATTACGACCTAATTTCAGACAAAGGAGTCATAATCTTGTGTGATGACCTTAATCTTAGCGACCTTTTGCCAAAACAATTATTAGACTTGGACATGGTAAAGGCTTCTCAATATGAAATTCAAACAGCAATTAAAAGGACATTAAACAATCTTGCTTTTACAAAACACGATTTTACCGAGAAGGACATTAAGTATTCAATCATTTGTTCCGAAATTCTGGAGGTTTGCTCTGATGACTATTCAAATGGCGTTCTTTTTATAGTATTTAAAGAAGGCATTACTTTTCCAAAAGACGTTCCCGATATTTTAAGTATTTTTAATCGGGTGACGGCAAACTACGTGTCAAAATACAACGGGTGTATAATTGAAGAAATCATTAGCCGTAAAATGAAAAACCCGCCGAACAATAACTAAAACATGTAGCATCATGGTAACACAATTGAAACGACGTATAAATAACTTCTGAACTACTATAAATATGTATTACATTATTGTATATTTGAGTAGTGGGATATAACCAAATAACAGCATAAAAAAAATTAAATGCCGAGATTATTTTCATACTGTATTCCCTTTGATGATGGGGCGGCTCCAAATCCATTTTGGGGAGTCTGTACTTTGAATATTTGCAAACTTGTAATTCGACGTACTGCAAAAATTGGCTATTGCTTAGTTGCTACTGGATCCAAAAATTTCGGATTTGAAAATAAAGTTGTGTATGCAATGGAAATTACCCAAAAAATGAGGATGGAAGAGTATTATAGATATTGTAGAAAAAAACTTCCAAACAAAATCGCAAATTGGCGGGGGAAAAGT
>DATJDF010000375.1:0-6658 GCA_035497555.1 Arachidicoccus sp.
ATCTACTTAAAAAGCTGCAACTGATATAAAAACGTTTCGCCCATCTTCCTTTTTAGATAAGCCTTACAAGAGATAGCAGTTGACTTGTCTCGCTATAGTTACAGATTAAATATGGGAAAAGAGTGGGACTTATTCTTACAGCAATAATATTGCTATACTGTCTAAAAAGGAGGCTAATGAACTTTCTATCTATTCCAATCCGTCAACAGATCATATCAATATTATAAACCTGCAAGTGGGAACAAGTCATCTCCGTATTTATAATGCCACAGGGGAACTGATGAAATCGGAACTGTTGCAGCCGGGAATAAATACGGTAGATATAAATTCCTTAAGTACAGGAGTGCATTTCTGTGATATGGACGCAGAGAAAGTGAAACTGATTAAGAAGTAATAACTCAATAGTGAAATCGACAGTCCTATGGAACTCAGGACAGTGACAGACTAATTCTGCCAGAGTTAGAAGTAATTCATTCGGGCAATTAATTGTTGGTATATAATAATCTTAATGGTTTACGATTCTTTGTATTGATGGCAATTACCGCCAATTCAAAGAACCGTAAACCATTTTTTTAAGCTTTCAATGCTGAGCACCGCTTAATCTAAACAATTCCAAAAAACGGGAAGTGTTGGGGCTGCCTAGAAAAACATTGCCGAATGGTTTTTAAGTAAGTGAATAATTTATCTTCTTTATCCCACTCCAGCAATTTGTTATAGCCGGGTCCGGGTATTGCCCCTTCTCTTTTCAATCGCTGGTAGATGTACGAGCATACACAAGGTTTAAAAGAAAGTTGTACCAATGATGAATACCAAAAGATGGGCTGGTGTAAGCCAAAAATGAGCCGATAGATCCTCCATTAAGTAAACCACATTGCTGTATGATAACTAACTGTCTCTCTAATAGTTTGTGGGGCCAGAGTGCCAAAATTGGTCATCTTAAATCCCTCGAGGAACCCCGACGATCATGCAACCATTAACACAATTGGGTATTTAGTATTAACAAAATGATAAAATACGTCGAATTAGTGAGAGGATATGCAGTGCTAATGATGGCTATATGTTACAAATTTGCCAAAGAGAAACAGTAGGAATATCTCTTGAAGAAAGATTCAAATGGATTTAGCCTTATTTCGGCTAGAGCGTCACTGGTCTTTGATTTGCGTGGTAGCTGTAAAAAAATTGAGAAGAGGAAGTAGCCTTACGTAGGTAAGCATGGTCCGAAGTTCCGCAGATCGCTACTGTGTACTGAATAATTAAGTATACCTGGATAGATAACCGAATGCGTTAGTGGTGGAAAGGACAAGCATAGTTAAGCAAACGATTGCATGTGAAAGCATTACATAAAATGAAGGATTTAATGAGAAAGTGCACTCACCAAAATGTATCACGATAAAACAGAAGTTGATTGTGCTTAAATATAAAAATAAATATGGTCTATACTTTAAAACAAATCGGCAGTTCGTAGGCAGAACATTTCTTGTTCAGCGGTAACTCTGTCATATGGTGTTTGTCAAATGCGCTCTAAATAAAATCAGTTTCTTAGTCATCCAAAATTTATGAATCGTGAATCAATTTAAACTGTTTATCTGTCTTCTGCCGCTAATGCTTCTGAGCATCACTGGGTTTTCGCAGGAAAAAAAATATTCCGGCAATGTCCGAAATTACGAAGGGGCACCACTAAAAGGTGTGTCCGTGATGCTAAAAAGTAACGGCACCGGAACGACTACCAATGAGAATGGTCAGTTCTTTATAAATGCAAACCTGGGTAGCACATTGTCTTTTTCCATGGTAGGCTATCAGCCTGAAGATCGGATCCTCGGAGTTGACACCAGCTTCACCGTAATTCTGGCTTCCGGCCAGGATAGTCTGCTCAATGATGTCATCGTCATTGGTTATGGGACCTCCACCAAAAGAGATCTGACGGGATCTATTTCCCATGTAGGGAAAGAAGTCCTGAACACCAAAGTGGCCACCAGCTTCATTGACTTTCTAAAAGGAAGTGTACCCGGTGTCAATGTAAGTATAGATAATAATGCAGCCGGCGGCGGCAAACTGGAGATCAGAGGGCCGGCATCCTTACAGGCATCCTCTGCACCATTGATCATACTGGACGGGGCACCCTTTTACGGTAATCTGAATGACATCAATCCTAATGACATCGCCAGCATTGACGTCCTTAAAGATGCCAGCTCCACAGCCATCTATGGATCCAAGGGGTCAGCTGGAGTTATTGCCATTACAACTAAAAAAGGAACTACAGAAACGCCCATGGTAGAACTGAGCAGTAAAATAGGGATAGCGCAAATGCTGAATATCCCGCCACTACCAACACCCGCTCAGTTTATTCAGCGCAAAGCAGACTATTTTAAAACCATTGATTATTTCAATCCAACGGACAAGCAAAAAGGCAACGGCTACTACGATAATCCAGATCACTTGCCGGAAGGTGTGACCAAAGAGCAATGGGCGTCTTATGATCCCTCCTTTGACGGAGATTATGTAGACACCTGGTTATCCAGGTTGCAGCTCAGTGACATTGAAATGAAAAATTATGTAGCAGGCAAAACCGTCGATTGGCGAGACGCTGTTTATCAGACAGGACTGCGGCAGGATCACGACCTAGCCATCTCCGGCAGAAGTAAAAACACCACCTATTACACCTCCCTCGGCTATACAGACAATAAAGGTTTTATCGTCGGGGATAATTTTAGAGCTGTAAGAGCCAGGATCAACTTGGAATCGACCATCACCAAATGGCTGAAAATAGGAACAAATACCCAGTTTGCAGACCGGGGAGACAATAGTATTTCTGTAAATGTCGGCAATGCAGATGTAATGAGTCCCTATGGTAATATGTATAACGAAGACGGAAGTTTAGCCGTTTATCCAACAGGAGACGCAAGAATTGCGAACCCGGTATATGCCAGTTCCGTAGACCGCTACTTCTACAAAGTACAGACCCTGACCTCCACCATCTACGGTAAGTTACTACTGCCTTTCGGCATCAGCTTTACCACTAATTTTAATAACCGTTATGGATGGATAAAAAATTATTATTATAATTCAGATCTTAAACCAGGCGTAACGCCAGGAGGCGATGCAAAAAGGGATGAATTTTCAGATTATGAATGGAGCGTAGAAAATATCCTAAACTGGAGCTACCGGTTTAATAAAGTGCATAAGTTAGAAGCCACCTTTGTAGCCGGTTCTGAAAAATATCAGCTCTGGAATACCATCGCCACCAATGAAGGCTTCCTCCCCAACGGAAATTTGATATATCATCAGCTAAACTCAGGGATTAATCCACTCACAAATTCCAACGATGAGGTCCAGACCGGCAACTCTCTGCTCGGCAGAATCAATTACGGTTATAAAGATCGTTACCTGCTGACAGCATCGATACGCAGAGACGGTTTTTCCGCCTTTGGACAGAATAATCCCTATGGGACCTATCCTGCCTTCGCGGCAGCCTGGCGTATTTCTGAAGAAGGATTCATGAAAGGATCTCTATTTAACGACCTCAAACTAAGAGCCTCCTGGGGAACAAGTGGTAACCGCGATATTGGTCGTTATTCCGCACTCGGTGTGCTTAACCTACTGGATAATATCACTGGTGGAGAAAATGTGAAAGGCGTCTATCAAACAAGGCTCGCTAATACAGGTATTCGCTGGGAAACCACTCACGCCACGAATCTGGGATTGGATTTTGGGTTGTTTAACAGCAGGTTGACCGGGCAAATAGATGCCTATTATAATAAGACCACAGATTTAGTACTCAACAGAGATCTACCCGGGTTTACAGGCTATCGCAATGTATTGACAAATTTGGGCCGGGTAGATAATAAAGGTCTGGAAGTATCGCTGACCAGCGTCAATATTAATAAGCCAGACAAAGTTGTCTGGACAACTTCTCTGATATTTAGCATGAATCGCAATAAAATTGTCAGCTTATATGGTAATATCGATTCCATTACCGGCAAAGAGCAGGACGATATCTCCAACGGCTGGTTTATCGGTCATGGGATAAGTGATATTCATAATTACCTCATTACCGGGATCTGGCAAATAGGTCAGGAAGATGCAGCCAAAGTGTACGGTAAGCTCCCCGGAGATCCTCAGGTCTTAGACAGCAATGGAGACAGCGTTGTCAATGAGACCGATAAAGTCTGGATTGGCTCTTCCGTTCCCAAATACCGGGCCTCACTGAGAAGTGATCTCACCGTTTTCAAAAATTTCCAGTTGTCATTTGTACTTAGAGGAGAATTTGATTATTGGGACATAAATGCACTGCCCCGAAATGAGGACAATCGGTATTTTGAATCATCCAACTCAATCATGAATCCTTATTGGACGCCCTTGAATCCAACGAACGAGTACGGAAGGTTAGGTTCTAATTCAAATAATCCTACCGTATATTTTTATGAGAAAAGGGACTATATCCGGCTTCAGAATGCCTCCCTCTCCTATACCTTCCCGGATGGGAAACTGAGTAAATACTATATCAAGGGATTACGTATCATGGCCAGTGTAGACAATCTCTTTGTGATCACCAAGTGGAAGTACTATGACCCCGAAACTGCGGGAAGAGTACCCCGCCTCTATACTTTCGGAGTGAATGTAACCCTATAATTTACCTACAGAAATAAAATGATTATGAAAACTCAATTGAACAGCAGGTCCAATATATTAAAAACAGGGCTGATACTCATCATATGCTCTCTGATAGGTAGTTGCGTAAAGCTGACACCAGAGCCCTTATCCTTTTTTGCTCCCGAAAATGTATTTGTGGATAAAGCGGGATTAGAATCCGGTCTGGTTACCTGCCGTAAGCAGATGAAATTTGAATGGGTAGGCGATGCCTTCGATGCAGGCACCTGCAGGACCCCCATTGTTTATGAATATGCCTTCTCTGATTTATCTGTCATCGGTAGCCCGGAGACCAAAGAGATCCATAATTTGGTGACCCAACTCACACCCACCACCAATTTTAATCTCCATCTGCGGTATTGGCTGCTGGGATGGGATGGAATAAAGTATGCGAACACCGTCATCAGTGGGGTAAATATCGCAACATTTGAATCAGAGGAAGAGAAAAATGCGATCCTGGCTGAAGGCTATTTTCACCGGGCTTACTGGTATTATCTTTTGGTCAATCAGTTTGGGGATATGCCATTGGTACTTGAAGCTGTTACCGCTCCCAAACTGGACTATAAGACAGCTTCCAGGCATAAGATCCTCACCCAGATGAAAGAAGATATGGAATTTGCAGTGAAGTGGTTACCAATGACCGCACCCGCAGGCGCGGTAAGTCGCGCAGCCGGCGAGCACATGTTGGCAAAGGTTGACCTGGCACTTGGTGATTTCCAGGGAGCAGTAGATGCAGCCACCCGTTGCATCGAAAATTACGGTCATAAACTAATGACCGAACGCTTTGGAGTAAATGCAGGTCAGGCCGGCCTGGATGTGTTTAATGATCTCTTTAATGAAGACAATATCAGCTCACCGGAAAATAAAGAAGGACTTTTTGTGGTGCAGGAACGCTTCGGAATCCCAGGTGATGGATCCGAAAACGGCTCCTTTAGAATGCGCAATTTTGTTCCTTATTGGAGCAATGGGGGCATCGTAAAGACCCCAGATGGCAAACAAGGGACAACCTATGACGCAGCTCCCTATGACGGGTATGAAGAAGTGGACAGCTTAGGGCGAGGCATCGCAAAAATCCGTCCTTCCAACTATGGTCAATATGATATATGGCAGGACTGTGGTACGGATATCCGCCATAATGCAAATAACTGGTATGACAAATCCAGACTCTGGTATAACCGACCACCTTCCAAAGGAGGCAGCGCAACATGGTTCGGTAAGCCGATACAGCAGAAATTTGTAAGCGATACGATCCGTTGCTTTTTTTCCTTTCCGATCGTAAAAATATTAATACATAAAGATGATCTCAATAAAGGGAAATCACCCTCCGGCGGTTTTACCGATTCTTATGTATTCAGACTGGCAGAGACTTATCTGATCCGGGCGGAAGCCTATTGGTGGATGCACAATGCAGCCAAAGCTACAGCAGATGTCAATGCCATCCGTTCAAGGGCGAAGGCACCCTTACGCTCTAATGTAACCCTAGACGATATACTGGATGAGCGTGCCAGGGAGCTATACTTGGAAGAACACCGGAAATCAGAACTCACCCGTATCGCGTACCTCAAAGCGCAGTTACACCAAGATGGTTATACCATGGAGAATTTTAGCACAAAAAACTGGTATTATGACCGGGTAATGGCCAAGAATAATTTTTACGGAACGGAATACTTTTATTCCACCAATGCCTATATAATGAAACCCTATCATGTACTCTGGCCAATTCCGCTTAACTGGATACTTGCGAATTCAGGGGCACATATCAATCAGAATCTGGGCTATCCAGGGTCAGAAAGTAATGTGCCGCCGGAAGAATAAATCATGAGCCAAATTGATTTATAAAAATATCAGAGAAGGCAAAATTTTTAGTAGTAGGACAGGTAGGGTTAAAAAAAGCAGGCCGTGCAAGCGGTCTGCTTTGTCTATAATAGTGGTTGCAGGTCTAAACTCATCAAATCCATAACCAAGCATTGCTGTTTAGAATTATATATTGGAGTTTATGGCTATCTCCAAT
>DATJDF010000376.1:0-3590 GCA_035497555.1 Arachidicoccus sp.
TTTACTGATCAGCGGACTGTAAGGACTGCGCCAGTCCTTCAATCCAGAGCGCGTGAAGGGACGCTTCCAGCCTGCAAATATCATTTGCAATAGGTTCCCAATCGGGATCAAAGTCTTTCAACAAACGGGTCATTTCTTCCAGGTGCCCTGCCTCTTCCAAAATGATTGATTTTACATTTACTTTTGAGCCGGATTTTGTAAGGATAGACTGGTAGATGTCATAGAGACTATCTGCCCTTACCTCAATGGCATAGGTAACAAGAATATAGGCAGCATCCTGCATGGCTCTGCCTTTGAGCCCTTTGTTATACAAGTAGCGACAGGTCTGGACGTCGAGTTGGTGCAGGTATTGATAGCTTTGGATTGGTGCAATCAGGTATTCAAAAGCATAATCCGGGCAAAGACCTTCTCCTAGTTTTCCAATTTGTTTTTTTAAATAGAATGCATGCCTTGATTCCTCTGCCGCATGCTTCAGTACCGTTAAACTGACATGGACCGGATGCTCATATTTAGATATTTTTCGGGCGCCTACATTTTCCATCAGGGAAAGTGTGTTCAGGAGTTTAGCATGTAACTGATCGTTTTCGACAATTTTTTCAAGGGTCTGTTCAAATAAAGAAGCCATTTTGTTTAAATTTCAGGTTTATATGTTGTATTACCTTGATACACAGTGGATATAATAACTAATTGACTGCCTGTGCGTTCATTGAGCCATCCATTTTTATGGATTCCCGATTAAGCGGCTAAATTACGTTAAGCAGTTCGTTTATCCCATCATAAACTGATTGTAATTGCTCATTTGTGGTACAATAGGGGGGCAGAATATAAACAATGTTGCCGAGCGGACGCATCAGGATCTGGCGGTCCAAAAAGAATTTGTAGATGAAATCTCTTCTTTGATTCAGATAATCTGTAGCACTGCCGGTTTCTATTTCGATGGCCAGGATGGTCCCGCACTGTCTTGCGTCTTTGACTTTGGGATGTGCACGAAGAGACTCAATTTTAGTGCCGTGGAAATCCATTATTCTTCTGATAGACGCCTGACAATCATCCCCCAATAAAAGATCCAGGCTTGCAAGACCGGCGGCGCAGCCGACCGGATTGGCTGTAAAAGAATGGCCATGATAAAGTGTCTTATGCGCATCTTCACTCAAGAACGCATCAAAAATAGCAGCAGTACATGCTGTAATTCCCATGGGTAGGGTCCCGCCCGTAAGCCCTTTGGACAGGCAGACAATGTCTGGTTGGGCCGTCGGTAACTGGTCGCAGGCAAACATAGTGCCTGTGCGGTAAAAGCCGGTTAACACTTCATCGGCAATGATCAGGGTTTCATATTGCCTGCATAGTAAAAACATTTTTTCCAGGGTCGAAGGCGGGTACATGCGCATGCCAACGGAGCCCTGCAGTAGTGGTTCAACGATGAGAGCTGATATTTCTGCTGTCTGCAGGGCCTTTTCCAATGAGTTCAGTGTATTTTCTTCCCGGTCTGTGCCTGGGAAAGGAATAAAAATCACATCAAAGAGCATGTCATTAAACTGTTCTGTAAAAAGGCTTCTTGCACTGACGGACATTGCCCCGAATGTATCACCATGATAGGCCCCTTCAAGGGCTATTATTTTTGTTTTCTTTATTTCTCCACGATTCTGGTGAAATTGGTGGGCCATTTTCAAGGCAACTTCAACGGCGGTGGAACCGTTGTCCGAATAAAATATCCGCGCCATGTCTCCAGGAAGAAGGGGTAATAATCTTTCAGCCAGCTCAACGGCAGCTGCATGCGTAAAACCGGCAAAGATGCAGTGTTCAAGCTTTAAAAGCTGCTGGTGAATCTTTTCAGCAATATAAGGATGGGAATGACCGTGTAGGGTGACCCACCAGGAAGAAATTGCGTCCAGAATCTCAGTTCCATCTTCTTCACGGGTTAAGGTCGCGCCTTGGGCTTTTGAAATGCCAATGGCTTCTGGCCACCTTTTCATTTGTGTATAGGGGTGCCATATAATGTCTTTATCTCTGTTTCTTAGGTTCATTTTATATTATTTTTTGCCAATGTTCCAAAAAGGGATTTGCCGCTTGCTGAATAGAAGTAGCATCTACAAGTTCAAGTGCTGGTATATATACCGTGTTTGTCACATTGCCATATTGCTGGATAAAGGTTTCGGAACTTTCGTTTCTTTCCCCATTAACAATAAGTGCGAGTAAAGGCACCTGACGTTGTTTTAAGGCTTCAAGGCAAAGTAAGGTATGATTGATACTACCCAAATAATTTTTAGTCACCAGTACGACCGGTAACCTGAAATGCTGGACAAAATCAATCACCGTTCTTTTAGCATCGACAGGGGAGAATACGCCACCAGCTGTTTCAATGAGAAGTGTATTTTCGGTTTGCGGAAGCTTAAATTGACGACAGTCATAATTCAGGTTTTCCGCTGCAGCGGCTGTATGTGGTGAAGCGGCCATCTGAAGCCGGACCGCCTCCGGGTGAATCTTTGTTTTTTGATTGCTGATATAACGGGCGACTTTGATACTGTCACTGTTTTCTAAATCACCGGCCTGAACCGGTTTCCAATAATCGGCTTTCAGCGCCTGGGTCATGACAGCCGCAGTTACTGTTTTGCCGATATCGGTGTGAATGCCGAGAATTGCTATTTGTTTTGCCATTTATCTAAAATTTCAAATAATTGCTGGAATTCCTGCGCCGTATTGTAACTGTGCAGGCAAAGCCGTAATCTTTCGGTCCCTTTAGCAACTGTAGGACTGAGGATAGCAGCCACGTTGATGTGTTGTTTTTCACATAAGTCGACGATTTCCCGAGCCTGATGGTTACTGCCTATTTGAAGGCTTTGGATGGGGGATTCACTTGGGAACCAATCCAGCCCACTCTTGTCCCTTAGTAATGCAAAGGCTTTGATATTTGCACTGAGTTGCGCTCTGCGTTCCGGCTCCTTCACCAAACAGGTATAAGCATGACGGATGTCCCGAATAGTCCCTGGAGGAAGTGCGGTCGAATAAATGAAACTGCGGGCAAAATTGATCAGGTACTGCTTTAGGGTGCTGCCGCCGACCACGCAAGCCCCATGGACACCCATTGCCTTACCAAATGTATAAATACGAGCAAATACAGAAAGTTCAAGACCCATCTCGGTTACGAGACCCGCACCGTTTGGCCCGTAAATACCAGTTGCATGCGCCTCATCTACAATAAGCGCTGCTGCGTATTGATTACATAAATGGGCAATTTCCTGTAGTGGTGCCTGGTCGCCTTCCATGGAATAAATGGATTCGACCACCACAATAACTGGACCGGGCTGGTCTTTGTATTTTACCAGTAATTTTTCTAAGGCATCAGGCTGATTATGCGTAAAACGGTAATGCTGTTTGGCGTGACTCAGACGTATACCGTCTAAAAGACTTGCATGACAAAATGCGTCATATAAGATTGTTGTGTGGCGGTTGGAAATGGCGGATATTAAACCGAGATTGGCGTCATAACCGGAATTAAATAAAAGTGCTGCATCCGCTTTGTGGAATGCTGCCAGAAAGGTTTCAAGTGACTGCGTCTTTTTTGAATTCCCTGAAAGGAGTCTTGATCCGGT
>DATJDF010000377.1:0-15257 GCA_035497555.1 Arachidicoccus sp.
AATTACTGGATGAAATATTATTGAAATTACCTAAAGATACCACGCGCATCATCATCGCACATCGACTCAATACCATTGAAAACGCGGATGAGATATTTTTCGTCAATGGCGGCGCGGTCACGGCAGCCGGGACCCTGGATCATGCGCTTGAATTATTATTAGAAGGAAAAAGAGTGAGCTAACCTGCAGGCCACGGTGTATCACTTATCCATCTGCTGGTGCGTCTTGATGACATTTTTTATTTTATTATACTTATGTAAGTCAACTACATGACCTATTATAATAATGGCCGGGTTGGACATTTTTTCAAACTTTGCCAAGCTGCAGATATTTAACACGGTGCCGGTAATCATTTTTTCTGATTCGGTACTGCCATTTTGAATAATGGCCACGGGTGTCATTTGCTTTCCAGCCGCCAAAAACAGGTCCATAATCAGGTCGAGTTTTTTCATCGCCATGAGTAAGATTATCGTGGCGGAAGACTTTGCTGCCAAATAAATATCTTCAGATATCTCTCCTGACCGGGTCGTGCCTGTAATTACCCAAAAGCTTTCACTAATTCCACGACAAGTCGGCGGAATTCCCATTAAGGCCGGAACTGCAAGTGCGCTTGAGACACCGGGGATTACCTCATACCCGATCCCCGCCGCTCTGGCTGCCGCTAATTCTTCCTGCGCTCTGCCGAAAACAAAAGGATCCCCGCCCTTTAAACGGACTACATGCCCATGTGAGCGAGCATACTGAACAATCAACTCGTTGATCTCCCGCTGCGCTGCACAAGGACAACCCGCTCTTTTGCCAACAAATACGACTAAACAATCCGGGCCTGCATAGGAAAGAAGCTGCTCATTGACCAGTGCGTCATATAAAATTACATCGGCAATTTGCAGCGTTTTTACCGCTTTTAAGGTTATTAAACCCGGATCTCCCGGCCCGGCACCTACCAGAGAAAGGAAGCTATTTTTCATATTGTAATATATTTTATGTTTATTTTTTATAAAAACTAACAATCATTATTGCAACTATTGATTAATTTTATATTGTTATTTTGAATCAAAGATAGTTTTTTGATATAATAATTGATTATTTTATTACATCGTTTTATTTACTATTTATCATTTTATTTAATATAAATACATCTCACGCCTAATAAAGCAATATGAAAAAGAAAATAGTAATTATTGGCAATGGCATGACAAGCTATAAGTTTTGCGAAAAGTTAGTTGCTAAAGCGGGTGCCGGGACCTATCAGATCGAAATTTTTGGTGAGGAAAATCGTCCTGCTTACGACAGAGTCCATTTAAGTGCTTTCTTTTCAGGGAAATCTGCGGATGATTTAGCACTTAGCACCTATGCATGGTATGAAGACAACGATATAGCATTACACCTGGGGGATCCGGTTCTGCAAATTGATCCGGAAAACCGAAGCATTCTTTCCTTCCAGGGGCGCACCGCAACCTATGACTATCTCATCCTGGCAACGGGATCGGCTGCTTTTGTACCTCAGATTCCTGGTATAGATAAAGAAGGAGTCTTCGTTTACCGCACGATAGAAGATCTGGAAATGATGGCGGCTTTTGCTAAAAAAGCAAAAACCGGTGCGGTTATCGGCGGCGGCCTGCTGGGACTGGAGGCCGCCAAAGCATTACTGGATCTTGGCATTACGCAGACTCAAATCATTGAATTTGCGCCCAGACTGATGCCAAGGCAAATCGATGCGGCTGGATCCAAAATCCTGGAAGCCAAAATAGCGTCTCTCGGATTAGCGGTTCTCACGAATAAAAGCACGACTGCAATTGTTGGAACCAACCAGATTGAAGCCATTACTTTTTCAGACAATACGCGTATAGAAGTAGATATGCTGGTTATTTCTGCCGGCATCAAACCACGTGATGAATTGGCCCGGCGTTCGGGATTAGCCGTGGGGGAAAGAGGGGGTATCATTGTAAATGAGTTGCTGCAAACCTCAAATGAGCATATCTATGCTATTGGGGAATGTGCATTATATGAAGACATGATTTACGGACTGATCGCACCTGGTTATGAAATGGCCGAGGTGGTGGCAGCAAATATTACACAGAACAGTCCAGTCAAAGCATTCCTCGGTTTCGACATGAGTACGAAACTCAAGTTAATCGGGGTGGATGTGGCCAGTTTCGGTGACCCTTTCTCGGGCAGAAAAGACGCCCGGTCTGTCGTTTTTGAAGATGCACTTAAAGGCATATACAAACGTATCAATATCTCCGGGGATGGGAAACAGTTATTAGGCGGCATTCTGATAGGTGATGCAGCAGATTATAATAATTTATTGCAGACCTGCAAAAATAATATTGTATTACCGCCCAATCCGGAAGACATTATTTTAGGGAGTCGGGGTGGCAATAAGGAGAATGCGGACAGTATAGGACTGCTCCCTGACGCTGCTATTATCTGCAGTTGTGAAGCCGTCAGTAAGGCGGAAATCTGCAATGCTGTTCTGGAAAAGGGATGTTCTACTGTTGAGGATATTAAAAAATGCACAAAAGCCGGCACAGGCTGCAGTGGCTGCGTCCCTATGATTAAGGATTTACTAAACTACACTATGGAACTGCAGGGCATGGCCGTTCAAAACCTTTTATGCGAACATTTTGAATACTCCAGACAGGAACTGTTTGACCTGATTAAACTCAAATCCCTGAAGGGATTTGATGAAGTGCTGCAAGTGCTTGGACAGGGAGATGGATGTGAAATCTGCAAGCCGGCCGTCAGCTCTATCCTGGCCAGTCTCTGGAATGAAATGATCCTTACCAGGGGCAACGATACCGCCCAGGACAGTAATGACCGCTACCTGGCAAATATTCAGAAAGGCGGTAGTTACTCAGTGGTACCGCGCATACCCGGTGGAGAAATTACGCCGGATAAACTGATCGTCATTGGCCAGGTTGCTAAAAAGTTCAACTTATATACAAAGATTACCGGTGGCCAGCGGATCGATTTATTTGGCGCTCACATCAATGACCTTCCCTCGATCTGGGAAGAATTAATCGCCGCCGGTTTTGAAAGCGGACATGCTTACGGCAAGGCGCTGCGCACGGTAAAGAGCTGCGTCGGATCTACCTGGTGCAGGTTCGGCCTTCATGACAGTGTAAGTTTTGCGATCGAAATAGAAGAGCGATACCGGGGCCTGCGTTCACCGCATAAACTCAAATCTGCAGTTTCGGGATGTATCAGAGAATGCGCTGAAGCTAGGTCAAAGGATTTTGGCATCATTGCCACTGAGCGCGGCTGGAATCTCTACGTGTGCGGCAATGGCGGCTCAAAGCCGCAGCACGGCCTGCTGCTGGCCGCTGACATTGACAGCAAGACCTGTATCCGGTATATAGACCGGTTTCTCATGTTTTACATAAAGACTGCGGAACCTTTAATGCGCACCTCGCCCTGGCTTAATAAAATGGAAGGCGGTATTGAATATCTTAAAAAGGTAATTGTTCATGACAGTCTGGGTATGGCACTGGAGCTGGAAGCCTCGATGCAAACACTGGTAGATAATTACAGATGTGAATGGAAAGAGGTGGTGGAATCCCCTGAGTTGCGTAAGCGGTTTACTCATTTCATCAATGCACCTGCAGAAAGGAACCCTGAGACCAGATTTGAACCACTGCGCGACCAGAAAAGAGCCCAGGAATGGAAGTAATCCCTCAATAAATAACAATCACATAATCATTATACATCATTTATTAAACGCTAAATACGCTCAATCATGGTAAACACAGTAACTGAAGATCTAAAATGGTTCCTCGCTTGTAAAGCGGAGGATGTTCCCAGTAATGGCGGTGTATGTATAAAATACGGTGAACAGCAGATCGCCCTATTTTATTTCTCTAACAGAAATGAGTGGTACGCAACGCAGAACCTTTGCCCGCATCGCCGGCAAATGGTCCTTAGCCGGGGACTCATTGGTTCTGACAATGGTGAACCTAAAATCGCCTGCCCCTTTCATAAAAAAACATTCTCCTTAAATTCCGGGGCCTGTCTGAACGGGGAGGAATGCGCTTTAAAAACGTATCCGGTAAAAGTCGAAAACGACAAGATTTTCATCGGCCTGGCGAGAGCCTGATTAAAAGCCAATAAGCATCTTGTCTTTTTTGGCAATTTCAACTTAGTAATTATTTTTAGCGCACTTAACGCAGTGCGGTAGCTTCCTCGCTACGCTCTTTTAAAAAGAGTAGGGCTAAAGGATTGCCCACAAGGAAACAAGAAACATGATTTTCCATCAGCAATTAAAAAAAGATGAAAGACAGTATGAATCACCCCCTGAATAAATTAAATATTTTTAGCCTGAAAGGCGTACAGATGAAGACTTTTCATATCACCTGGCTGATGTTTTTTATCTGTTTTTTTGGTTGGTTTGGCATGGCACCTCTTATGCCTATTATCCGGGATGAATTTGGGCTAAGCAAAGCGCAGATTGGTAACCTGGTTATCATTTCTGTCTCAACCACTATTATTGGAAGGCTGGTCATTGGCAGACTATGTGACCGTTGGGGGCCCAGGAAAACAGCCGTCAGACTGCTGATAGGAGGATCTTTACCCGTTATGCTTGTTGGTCTGGCAGACAGTTATTCAACCCTGTTGTTATTTCGTGGGGCCATCGGACTAATCGGCAGCGCCTTTGTGATTACGCAATACCATACTTCACTCATGTTTGCACCAAAAATAAAAGGAACGGCGAGTGCATTGACGGGTGGCTGGGGCAACCTGGGTGGCGGGGTCACTAATATTGTCATGCCTTTGATTTTTGCGGCGATTGTCGGTTTTGGCTATACCAGCCAGGCGGCCTGGCGCTATGCGATGATATTTCCGGGTTTGCTGATGTGGGGCGTGGCCTGGCTATATTACCGGTATACCAAGGATACGCCTCAGGGCAACTTTGACGAAATCAACCGTAGTGCGTCCGTCGGCCGTCGGGTTGACTGGTCTGTTTTGAAAGACTGGCGAATTTGGGCACTCACCCTTGGTTACGGCGTCTGTTTTGGAGTGGAGCTGACTTTTGATAATATTGCCGCACTTTACTTTGTTGACACCTATGAGCTATCTTTCGCTGCAGCGGGCCTCTGCGCCGGTATATTTGGTGCGATGAATCTTTTTGCTAGGGCGGTGGGCGGTATTATATCTGATAAAAGGGCAAAAAAATATGGGCTGCGTGGTCGTGGAAAATTTCTGGCCTATATGTTATTTATGGAAGGGCTGGGGCTGCTCTTATTCGCGGAGGCGAAGAGTTTACCGCTGGCAATTGTATGTATGCTGGGATTTGCATTATTTCTTAAAATGGCTAATGGCGCAACTTATGGTATTGTTCCTTTTATCAATAAGGACAATGGCGGACTGATCAGTGGTATTGTCGGAGCGGGCGGGAATCTGGGTGGGATGCTTATAGGCTTCTTATTCAAAAGTCCATCCTTGAGTTACGCTAATGCTTTCTACTATATCGCCCTTATTATCCTCTGCATTTCGGTTATTATAATGATGACCCGCTTTACGCCTACTAAATACGGGGAAAAGCTAAAAAGCGAACTGGCTATCGTTTAAAGTATTGATTTTTTGGGTAGCAGAAAATTATAATCCATGAAAAGCAAGTCCATCTCTACCACCTGTTGTTACTGCGGCGTCGGTTGCGGTATTACTGTAACCAAAGACAGCGGTGGTCAATTAAAAGTTTCGGGCGACAAGGCACATCCTGTCAATCAGGGTCAGCTTTGCAGCAAGGGGATGAACCTGCATTATACGGTAATGGATAAAAGTGACCGACTACTTTACCCTGCAATGCGGTACAATAAAAATCTGCCCATTCAGCGTGTTTCCTGGGACCAGGCATTAGATAGAACAGCGGCGGTTTTTAAAACACTTATTGAGAAATTCGGGCCGGATTCTGTGGCCTTTTATGTTTCGGGACAATGCCTGACGGAGGAATATTATGTTGCCAATAAACTAATGAAAGGATTTATTGGCAGCAATAATATCGACAGTAATTCCAGACTGTGTATGAGCAGTGCTGTGGCCGCCTATAAAATGGCGTTGGGAGAAGATAGTGTACCGGGCTGTTATGAAGACCTGGAGCTGGCCGACTGTTTATTTATCTGCGGTGCCAACCCCGCCTGGTGTCATCCAATACTATGGCGCCGGGTCGAAGCGGCTAGAGCGGCTAACCCGGATCTCAAAATCATTGTCAGTGATCCTCGGCAGACCCAGACATGCGGGCTGGCTGATCTTCATCTTCAAATCAGGCCCGGCACAGACATTACACTGCATCATGCTATCAGCAGGTTACTTATTGAAAATAAGGATACTGATAATGATTTTATTGAAAAACACACCGAAGGCTTTGCTGCCTTTGACCAGCGGGTAAATGAGCACAGCATCGAAGCTGCTGCAGCCATCTGTGGTGTCAGCGAAAAGGCAATACGGCAAGCCGCTGCATGGATTGGACGATCTAAGGGCTTTATGACGCTTTGGACTATGGGCATCAACCAAAGCGTGATTGGAGTCAATAAAAACCTGAGCCTGATTAATTTACACCTGATAACCGGTAAAATTGGTAAACCTGGCAGTGGACCTTTCTCCCTGACAGGCCAACCCAACGCTATGGGCGGCAGGGAAGCGGGTGGCCTTGCCAATTTGCTGGGCGCGCACATGCAACTAAATAAAGAAGCTGACAGAGCATTTATGCAAAACTATTGGAGTGGCACTAAATTATCTCCAAAACAGGGACTGACAGCGACCCAGATGTTCGAAGCGCTGGAAGATGGCCGGCTAAAGGCTATATGGATTATCGGCACCAATCCACTGGTCAGTCTTCCGGATGTTCGCCGGGCGGAGGCCGCCTTAAAAAAAGCAAAGTTTGTTGTTGTCCAGGAAATCAGTGACAAACCGGAAACGCTGGCTTTCGCAGATGTTATTCTGCCAGCCGCAGCCTGGGCAGAAAAAGAAGGCACTATGACTAATTCAGAGCGCAGGGTCACTTTGCTTAGCAAAATCACAGATCCACCGGGAGCAGCGCTTCCAGACGCAGAAATACTCTGCAGGTTCGCACGAAAAATGGGATACAGCGGCTTTGATTACACGCAGCCTTCAGAGATCTTTGATGAACATGTCCGGCTGACGGCAGGCACCAATATGGATATGAGCGGCCTGAGTTACGCAGTACTTAGAGAAAAGCGGTCTGTCCAGTGGCCTTTCCCGAAAACTGAAAATGTTATTCAGGGCACGCAAAGGTTATTTACCGATCATCAGTTTTTTACGGCCACTAAAAAGGCTAATATCCATAGCTTTTCTGATAAAAACGTTTCTGAAATGCCTTCTGATGATTTTCCGCTCATCCTGACGACAGGTCGTATTCGGGATCAGTGGCATACCATGAGTAAAACAGGAAAAGTAAATAAACTCAATAAACATATACAGGAATCTTTTGTAGAACTGCATCCCAGCGACGCGCTGGCCCGCGGGATAATAGACGAAGATCTGGTCGTGGTTTGTAGTCGGCGGGGAGAAGTGCGGGTAAGGGCAAAAATAGCTACCACGATTCGTCCAGGCGTTATTTTTTTACCCATGCATTGGGGTAAGATATTGCGCAGCGACTTGAACCGGGCCAACAATGTAACCAATAGTTTACTGGATCCCGTTTCCAGTGAGCCGGATTTTAAATTTTCGGCGGTCCAGGTTGCTGCTTACCGGAAGCCAAAACAGAAAATTGTCATCGTGGGTGCAGGCGCTGGCGCACTTGCCTTTATACAGCATTTTAGAGCTATTAACCAGGTAGACGACATTCAGGTGTTTAGTGCGGAAAAGGACGCTTTCTATAACCGGATCATGTTACCGGATTATATCAGTGGTGCGCAGTCCTGGGAGGAGCTGGTTAAAATGAAACAGGCGCAAAAAGCTGCCTTTCATTTGGATTTACAACTTGGTAATGCCGTTAAGGAGATCAACAGGGAAAAAAAATTAATAAAAGATGCCTTGAATCAGTGGCACTCCTATGACATTTTAATCCTGGCTACCGGCAGTCGACCGATGACTGTAAAGGACCTCCCTATACTGAAAGGCATTTTTACAATGCGCACCCGTAAAGATGCAGAAACATTTAAACAATATATGGACCCGGGTGGTGAAAAGGTAATTATTGTTGGCGGTGGTTTGCTGGGCATAGAAATGGCGGCTGCCTTAAATGAAATGAAGATAAAGGTCTGCCTGCTCCACCGGAGTTCCCGGCTTATGGATAAGCAACTGGATGGACTGGGCTGTCAGCTCTTGCTGGAAGCTATTTTGGAAACTGGTGTGGAGGTTCTTTTTAACGACGAGATCGAAAGGGTCATTGGTGTTGATAATATACAGGGTGTTAAATTAAGAAGCGGCAGGGAACTTACTTGTCAGGCAGTACTTATGGCAATCGGTACTCAGCCTAATACTGAACTGGCCCTGGCCGCTGGTTTAAAGCATAAACGCGGTGTGGTCGTCAATGAATATCTGCAAACCTTTGACCCTGCGATTTACGCCATCGGTGAAATTGCAGAATTCAATGGTTTACTTTATGGTATAACAGCCGCTGCTGAAAGACAGGGTGCTATTGTGGCCAGCTTTTTGAATGGAGCAATTACCCCATTTTATGAAGGATCTTTGCTGATGAACATTCTCAAAATGCCTGGAACGGACCTCTGCTCTCTGGGTATTACTACTGTACCTGAAGGTGACCCTGCATATGAAGAAATTCTACTGATCGATAAAGCAAAACGCTTTTACAAAAAATGCATTATCCACCAGGATAGGCTAGTGGGCGCGATTTTAATTGGCGATAAAACGGAATTCCTGGAATATAGAGAACTTATTGAAGGAAAAATTGACTTGTCAGAAAAAAGGCTGGAACTGCTGCGCAGCGGTAAAAAAGCAGCACCCGTAATGGGTAAACTTGTATGCGCTTGTGGGAATGTGGGTGCTGGTAATATTGCAGCGAAAATCAAAACCGGCATAACCTCATTAAATGAACTTTGCGTTGCCTCGGGTGCGGGTATGGGCTGCGGCAGCTGCCGCTCTGAGGTGCAGCTCCTGCTGGACAGCCACTTGAAGGAAAGCCAGGCAGCGCAGAAGATGGACAAGACGCAAAATGAGATGGATGTAATTGAGCCGTTACCGGTATCGGCATTTGAAAAAAGCGACGCCGGAACTGTCGCCGCACTTAACATGGTACGTTCCATTACCACTAATTGCTCACCAACCAGTTCTTAAAATCAGCCGCAAATGGAAAAAAAACAGAAAATATCAATTCACTTCCGTGGTGGCATCCTGTCTCCCGGCTTTTTAATGGAAGTACTCCTTTTAGCAAAGGAAGCAAGGGTCCATGAGGTCAGCTTTGGCTTGCGGCAGCAGCTTTTAATGGAAATGGATGCGAAGCGGTATGCAGGGTTTGCTGCCTCTTGCCGGAAGCAAGGAATCACACACTATTTAAATGGCGCAGCGGCACAAAATATTGTCAGCTCCTATTTTACGGATGGCATTTTTGATCAGGACAGCTGGCTTAAAGAGGGCACTTATAAGGATATCCTGGATCAATTTAACTATACTCCCCGCCTAAAGATTAATATCTGCAATCAAAAGCAAAGATTTGTGCTTTTTTACACCGGTAACCTGAATTGGATCAGCAGTGAAAATGCTCAATTCTGGTATTTATTTATACGCTTTCCTCATTCCAGGCAACTATACTGCTGGCCGGAATTAATTTATACCAATGACATCCGGTCGGTCAGCGAATTTTTAGAACAATTGATTTACCGGCACAGGGAAAGATTCATGGATCCGGCTGAGTTAAAAGGCCAGGAACTGTATGATGCGTTTAAAGCCAGGCTTCAGTTTTCCTACATAAGTAAAAGTATTGCCAGTCCGATACAGCTACCAGGTTTTGCTCTACCGTATTACGAAGGATTCAATAAGTATGGTGGTGGCTACTGGTTGGGCATCTACCGGCGGGAAGAGTCCTTTCCCGTAAATTTTTTAATTGACCTATGCGACAATTGTATCAGTAACAGTGTGGGTGAGTTATATACGACCACCTGGAAAAGCCTTATTATTAAAGGCATAGAACCCGGTAAGCGTCACTTATGGGATTTCATACTGGGCCAGTACAGGATCAATGTGCGCCATGCGGCCAATGAGCTTAACTGGCAGATCGAAGAAAGTCAGGAAGCGATGGTATTAAAAAGGCATATCATCCGTTATTTTGACAAAGAAGATGTCAGGACTTTTGGCTTATGCTTTGGTATTCAGACTAAAACTGCCGCACATATGTTTGCCTCCATAGTCATCAGAGGTTGTGCACGAAGTGACGGTAATAAATTAAAGTATCTGGAGTACTATGACATCCTTTACCAATCAGAATTCAACCCCAATCATGCAACATTTTCATTATTCAGGCAACGGGTCGCCCGGGATCATATCGGCACTTATTTGGTTTCTTTATGTAAATTGTTCTATGAACAGCAGGGCAATGAATATCTCCCAAATGAACCATCACTTGAAACCAGTTCACCCGTAGGTTCAACACCTCCTGAAAATAAAATTTACCAATGCCCGCATTGTCTGACAGTTTATGACGAAACGGTAGGAGACCCGGAGCAGGGCGTACCCGCTGGTACGCGCTATGCAGCCCTGTCAAATAATTATGTCTGTCCTGTTTGTGCGACCGGCCACAGCGAATTTGTACAGATAGCTTCCATATTAACAACATAAATAACCTATGGTGTTCAGAAAATACAAATTGACCTGTTTATTTCTTGTGCTGAATCTGTTTGCGGTCATGCGCGTAAATGCACAACATAATATTACCCTGACATATCCATTATCTTTTCTTCAGATTATGCCACCGGCAGGCGGTATCTAAAGGAACTTAAAGAAATTATTATAGGTAGCTTTAATACAAAAACAGTACGTCTAATTAAAAATAAATAGTCATGCAAATAAAACTTTTACCCTTTGGCCAGACCAAAGAAATTTTACCATCAGCCATAAATTTACCAGAACAGGTAAAAGACACCAACGGCTTATCGCAGTATTTGGTGGATACATATCCTCAACTGACACGTGTGCATTTTGCTATTGCTGTCAATGAGGAGCTGGCCAGTTCTAATACAACAATTTTTGAAAATGCAGTCGTTGCCATTTTACCACCGTATTCCGGCGGGTAAGGAGCAATCGATCTTATTAGCATAGTAATTAATTGGAGCATCTTGAAATGGTATGAACAGGTTTAAGAAAAATGATTGATCGAAAAAAGAAAAAAAATGATACAAGCAGAAAATAATTACAAAAATATATTCTATGAGGGACCGATCGATCCTGGTTTCATTGCGCTGATCATCCGTAAGCACCAAAAGCAAAGAGAAATTGGGGCGCATAGCCTTTTTCTGGGCCAGGTCCGGGCGGATAAAATTGCGGATCAGGTGGTTGCTGCGATTGAATTTTCAAGCTACGAACACCTGGCATTAAAAATAATGAGCCAGATCCGTGAAGAGATCATACAAAAATTCGGGTTATCCTGTCTGCATGTATACCATAGTACCGGAAGGGTAGCGGCAGCAGAGATCTGTTTATTTGTTTTTGCAGCCTCAGCACACCGTAATGCAGCTGTCAATGCGTGCAGTGAAACGGTAGAAGAAGTCAAAAATAAGTTGCCTATTTGGGGAAAAGAGTGGACAGACTGTAATTACTTTAGGTGGAAAAAGCAGAACAATCCAACTTCTGAATCCGGCTTGCTGATGGCAACCGAATGATTTTAGGTCTGAAGGAAAATTTTTTCAGGAGCATGTCCTCTACTGCATCCTTCCGGCTTAAACCGCTCAGATTTAAGCCGGCTGTGCCAGTTTTTTGCCCGTGGAATCCCTGATATAAAGTGCAGGTTCAAGAACGATATCCTTAAATTCGGTTACCGGGCGTTTGCTTTCAATTTGCCGTATAAGGAGCTCAGCTGCCTGGGTACCCATCTGAGTAGCTTGCTGTTTAATAATAGAAAGGGAAGGGGTAATAAAATCAGTTAGGTCCAGGTTGGAAAAACCAATCAGGGCCAAATCCTCCGGTATCCTTAATTTCCTGCGGGAAAGATAACGGTAGCAATTGGTGGTGATCTTATCCGCACAGGATAAGATAGCGTCTGGTCGGTTTTTAAGCGCCATAAGCTGGTCCATTACCTTTTCGACTTCCTCATAATCCAACCCACCGTGAACGCACTGTTTAATAAAATTCTGGGGTGTCTTGATTCGGTTTTCTGCCAGCGCTGCCTCAAAGCCCAGTTTGCGTTCTTTAATGATGGAGAGATTATCCGGATTGCCGATAAAAGCGATCTGGCGATAGCCATTTTCGATCAGGTGCATGGTCGCATCATATGCGCCTTTGTAATTATTGGATCTGACTTTGTGTGCCGGTACGCTTTTGCTGATCCGGTCAAAAAAAACAATAGGCATTCCCCGATCATGTAATTGCCGGATATGATCCATGGTAGTGGTCTCTGAACATAAGGAGATCAGCATGCCATCTACAGACTGTGATAAGTTGCGTGTCGCTTCCACCTCTCTTTCAAAATTTTCCAGCGTCTGGCTGATAATTACATTATAACCGTTCTCATTGGCGACAGATTCAATGCCGGCAATAGCCTGCGAGAAAAAGCTATTCGCAATTTCTGAAATGATGATGCCAATCGTCCGGCTTCGACGCTCCTTTAGATTGAGTGCGGAGGGGTTCGGACGATAATCTACACTCTTAGCATACTCAACAACTAATTTTTTAGTCTCAACACTAATCTCATAGCTATCTCTTAACGCTCTTGAAACGGTAGAAGTAGAAAGATTTAATGCTTTAGCAATGTCTTTTATGGTTACAGACTCAAATTTCATGGAAAACCAATTGTCAGGTTGTTAATATACAAAAACAGCATTATGCTGTTGCCGAAAGGTAAGCAAAAAATGCTATTCTTTTTAAGATTACTTTGGGATAATTCTCCTTTTGCAATCGTTGCCGGTAACGATTACATATTTTGCTGTTAATGTGCCTGAAAAAATAAAAATGCTGAAGGTTTTTGAACAAAGTTTTGACCACATTTTCACCTGGTTTTTTAATAGATTTGTTTAAAATATCACATATAAATAGCAAATTTACCAGTAATTAACCCAAATATTACGCAGTCGATACCGACATCGATTGCGTAAATTAATAAAGAAAACAAACGTTAATTAACAGAAGGTGACCAAACCAACTGTTAAGGGTTACCAAAATGAAGCCATCTTTCCATTACTTTATTAATCATCCATGGCTTAATCCAAATAAAACGGTGGAGGGCGAGGCCCAGATCTATCCTTTGTAACCTTTACACAACAGCAAATCAGTCATTTAATGCAAATTTTACGCAATCGATATCGGTATCGATTGCGTAAATTAATTATAAGAACAAACGTTAATTCATGGTGGAGACCCTTAACTTGCCCTTACGAAATATCCAAATGAACCATTACTGGTCAATTTTATAACACTCGTTTATATTTTATAACTTATGCGTCTCACAAAAACGCCATCCTGTTTTCATTTCCTGAAAATCAGCCATACCGAGAAGTCAGATAGTAACAGGCTTCGCTGCTTTAGATGCTGGCTAGCTCTGGTCACCTGTATTTGCCTGATGTCTTTTATAGCCATCCAACAGCACAAAACAACCGTTTATCTGGTGGGGGATTCTACGATGGCGGATAAGGATACCAGAACCTATCCGGAAACCGGATGGGGGATGCCTTTCGCATTTTACTTTGATTCGACCATTAAAATAGACAACCGCGCCAAAAATGGCCGTAGTACACGCACTTTTATAGAGCAGGGACGGTGGAAATCCATCCTGGAAACCCTTCAGAAAGGAGATTATGTATTGATACAATTTGGTCATAATGATGAAGTACCTACGAAAGGCAGTTATTCTACGCCGGATAAATTTGTTCAGTATCTAAATCAATATGTAAGCGAAACACGTGCAAAGGGCGCTTTCCCGGTCTTGATTACGCCTGTCGCAAGGCGGAGTTTTGACACCTCTGCTACGGGAGAAATTTCAGTGGTAGATACCCATAAAGTATATGGTCAGTTGGTGCGTGATCTGGCTGCAAAGTTAAATGTTCCACTCATTGATCTGCAGCAGCAAAGCATGGCGCTGCTTGAGCAGTTAGGCCCTGACAAATCATTGTTTCTGTATAATCATTTAGCAGTCGGAGAAAATCCGCATTATCCAAAAGGACATGCAGATAATACCCATTTCAATGAGCTCGGTGCCCGGAAAATGGCCGAGATTGTATTAAAGGACCTCCAGACTCTTCAGCTGCCACTGGCAAAACATATTCAGGTACGTAAATAACCCGGGTTCAAAATAATTTACAACTTAAACCTTTTGAAAACAGTGAAGTATTGGTGGACAAAAGCCAGAATGACAAGAGGTTTATTCATAAATTCTGAAATTTCTTACGATAATATCAAAAAAGCTCATTAAATTATGATCAGACATTTGGGACAAAAATTATTATTTACCGGCCTTATAGGTGCTTTAATCGCCGTTAATATGGGATGTAACAGTGGCGCAGATGCGCAGGCAAACAACCAGGGCTGGGACAAATTGCCAGCAATCAGGGCTAATATCAAAGCACCCGGTTTTGCAGATAAGGTTTTCTCGATTATGGAATACGGGGCCACCGCTGACAGTACGGCAGATGCCTTACCCGCTATTATCAAAGCGATTGATGCCTGTAATCAAAATCCGGGTGGCGGTACGGTACTGGTACCGGCCGGTGTTTATTTTGTGAAAGGACCGATTCATCTCAAAAGCCATGTCAATCTCCATCTGGACAAGGGAGCACGTATAAAATTCAGCACCGATCCAAAAGACTACCTGCCGGTCGTATTGACTCGTTATGAAGGGGTAGAAATCATGAACTATTCTCCCTTGGTGTATGCGTATGGTCAGTCCGATTTTGCGCTTACAGGTGAAGGCGTGCTTGACGGCCAGGCGAGTAATGAAAACTGGTGGAACTGGACCGGCTCAAAACGTTTTGGCTGGAAAGAAGGCATGCCTTCGTCTAATGATCCTGATACAAAACCCGCACTGGATCAGATGAACAGAGACCAGGTACCGGTGGAAAAGCGAATATTTGGGGCTGGACATTATTTAAGGCCCAGCTTCGTAGAATTCTATCAGTGTAAAAATATCCTTATAAAAG
>DATJDF010000378.1:0-2814 GCA_035497555.1 Arachidicoccus sp.
TCCACAGGCTGAAAGAGATATTAATAAAGCCCTCACACAGAATTCAGGATATTAAGCGCATCATTTGACAAAATGGCCAAGTCTGACAGAAATAAAGACCTGGCCATTTTTTTGGTAGTGTGCCATGTATACTGATTTGCTAAGAGGTGAAAGCCCTCCCTGGGGGTTTGTAATCACCAGTCACTAGCTAAAAGTAAGGGTGTCGATCGCGAGGTGGAATCTGAAGGAAAATTAAGGCAAATATTCGCTCCGATGAACATGAATCATATCGGATTATTAGTTCGGTAAGTTTGCACGAGTAACCAAAGGCAACGGAAGTAAAGGACAACTTGGGATACCAACTGTTGTGGATAGCGTTATCTAACAGGCCATATTTCAGGTACTCACCCCATGTTAATTATGAAATTGCCCCGTTGAAAACTGTGTCGGGAAACGTTTTGTCGGAGATCATATAGAGATATTCAGTGGCACCGAACTGATCTTAATGGTTAGTTATTTGCCGTATATGAATTTAGTTCTCAGCATAGACTTTAAGATCTCACTTATAAATGGTAATTTTTTTGTTTTTTAAATGGCTACGACAAATTAAATTAGCCACCTCTAACCCATCTGTTAACCAGGTGATTTCGACTAAGTTCAGATCAGATTTAGGATTGGAAAAATATTTTTTTTTAAAATGAGCAACTATTTCCATTAACTTCACGTTACCAAATAGGTGATAAATACCCGATGCAAGATTTCCGGTCATATTCAAATGAACAGCTTTTTGAACTGCTTAAGTGCAGTGATGAAGGCGCTTTTGCCGAGATTTTTTCTCGGTATGACAGGCGGATTTATAGGTTTATCCATAAAATGGTGAAAGATAACGGTATTGCCACTGATGTGACCCAGGAGGTATTTATTAGAATCTGGACCAAAAGGGAACAGTTAGCTGAAGTGCACAATATGGAAGCTTATATCTTTACCATTGCATCCAATCTCACTTTAAACCAAATTAAAAAGCGTTTAAGAGAACGACAAATCCGGGAAAAACTCCAATCGCAGTGGAGGCAAAATAAGGCGAGTGATGCAGATAATCTCCTGCTTTTACACGACTGTGAGACCCTGGTGGCCAGGGTAGTCGAGCAGCTTCCCCCCCAACAGAAACGTATTTACAGGTTAAGCAGAGAAGAAGGATTGAACTATGAGGAGATTTCCCAGACGATGAAAATCTCCCCTAATACTGTTCGTAATCATTTGGTTAAGGCATTACAGACGATTCGCATCTATATAGAAAAACAAGGCCAAATCTTCCACCTTCTATTTATTTTATTGTATTTCCACCAAAAAAATTGAGTTTGGACTAGTTCATCATTCAATTTGAGTTGTCTACAGGGTGAAACAGGTAGATGACATGAGTAATAAAGAGAGAATAGAATATCTTTTACTGCGCTATAGCGAAGAAAAAGCCACCTTAGAAGAATTAGAAGAACTGAGCTCCAGGTTAAACAACCCGGTGGAGGAACAGACGGCTAATGAGTGGTTGTATAATCAGCTTCAACAGTCATCCCCCTCCACAGATTTTGACAAAAACCGCCTGGAAAATATTTTGCAGCAAATCCATAAGGACGGGCCAATTGACAGTTCCACTACAAAACCGTTTCGGATCAGACGCTGGTGGCCAGCCGCGGCTGCGGCACTAATTTTAGCCTTTGCAGGCACTTACAAGCTAATATCAAATCGAACTCCCCAAAATATAATTTCCGCAAATCTTGTCCAGTCGGATATACTACCCGGCCATAGCGGGGCAATACTACATCTGTCAAACGGACAGAAAATATTACTTGATAGCCTTCAAAACGGTGCATTGGCCGCCCAGGGGAACGTACAGGTTATCAAGAAAAATGGAGCACTCGAGTATATTGGAAATTCCGATAGATTGATATATAATACAGTTACGACGAACCGTGGGCGCCAGTGGCAACTCACTTTATCGGATGGCACAAAAGTCTGGCTCAATGCGGAAAGCTCTATTCGTTATCCCTTGTCCTTTAATGGTAAAGAAAGAAATGTAGAGATTACCGGGGAAGCATATTTTGAAGTCGTACATAATGCTAAGCACCCCTTTAAAGTCCTTGTCAAAAATCAGGTTATAGAAGATTTAGGAACAACTTTTAATATTAATGCGTATAAAGCGAATGTTACAACAACACTACTGAGCGGATCCCTTCGCGTGCATTTAGCAGACAGGTCGGCATTACTCAAGCCGGGACAGCAGGCAAGGGTAGACAATGCTATTCACTTAAGATATGCCGTAAATACAGAGGCGATCACCGCCTGGAAAAATGGTCTTTTTCAATTCGATAACGCTGATCTGCAAACGATAATGGAACAGATCGGCAGATGGTATAATGTAGCTGTCGCATACAGTGGCCAGCCCAGGATCAGGATGTTTTCCGGAAAAATACCCCGGGATATGCCGCTCTCCGATGTTTTAAAGATTTTAAAACAGTTAGGGGTGCATTTCGAGGTTCAACATGAAAAGGCAGGTTCAGGTATGGCAGGGAAAATTGTGGTTTCGCCATAGCCACTCAATCCAAGGATGTTATCCATTAAAAAGCCGAAAGTGAGCTCAAGCACCTTCGGCCGGTTTGGACAAGTCAATAAATAAATTTTAGGAAGATTCATTGTTTCACCCAAACAAAACAAAAGTATGCTTTTCACACTTTTTGACAAAAAAACCGGACCTAAATCGGGGCCGGGCCTTGTCACAATTAACAAAAACTGGCTCATAATGAAGTTAACAGCCTTTTTTTTGACAGTCCTATGTCTACA